>CAYYBL010000013.1:0-27074 GCA_964470175.1 uncultured Lachnospiraceae bacterium
TGGCTCTATTGATAATGCAAAGACAATAACAGGAACGGCAGAGTATCAAAGTCAAGTAACAACATACGAAGATAAGAATATAACAGGATATAAGTTAGACCATGAAGAAGGATTACCATTAACAATAAGTGCAACACCAATGGACAATGTAATAAAAGTATTTTATGTAGTAGATGATGGAAATACCAAGACATTAAGCTATACAGTAGAATACTATAAAGATAATGTAAAGGTAGATGGAGATGATGTAACAAAAACATTTACAGTACAAGTACTAGCTCCAAACACAATTAGCATAGATAGAACATTAATAGAAAATAACAATAAATATGTTGGATATAAACTAGATCATACAGTTCCAGCATCAGTACCAAATACAGTAGATAATGGAACAACAATTAAAGTATACTATGTAAAAGATAGCTTTGGATATACGATAGAATACTACTATGACGGAACAAAAGACAATACAAAGACCGTAACAGAAACAGCAGAGTATCAAAGTCAAATAATAACATACGAAGATAAGAATATAACAGGATATAGGCTAGATCATACAGAAGGATTACCATTAACAATAAGTGCAACACCAACGGACAATGTAATAAAAGTATTCTATGTAGTAGATGATGGAAATACCAAGACATTAAGCTATACAGTAGAATACTATAAAGATAATGCAATAGTTGAAAGAGATACAGAAAGAAGAACAAAAACAGTACAAATACTAGAGCCAAATACATTAGAAATTGATAGAGCTTTAATAGAAAACAATAATAAGTATCCAGGATACAAGATAGACCATACAGTACCAGAGACTGTTACAAATATAGTAGACGATGGAACAACAATCAAAGTATATTATGTACATGAAACATATAGAATCACATACTACTATGATGGAGGAGAACTAGAAGATGGAAAGACAAATCCAGAAGAGTTTACAGTAGAAACAGATAGCTTTACTCTAAATAATCCATCAAAATATGGATATAGATTTATAGGATGGACAGAAAGTGATGGAGATACACCAGAAATAACAAAAGTAATAGAAAAAGGAACAACGGGAAATAAAACGTTTATAGCAAATTATGAAGTAGATGAGAATCAAACAAAAGAATTAAGTTATACAGTAGAATACTATAAAAACAATGTAGAAGTAGAAACTGATACTATAACTAAAAAAGAAACAGTACAAGTATTAAGACCAAACACAATAGAAGTAGATAGAAGCTTAATAGATAACGATAAATATTCTGGATATAAGATAAGCAGAACAGAGCCAGCATCTATACCAGATTCAGTAGAGAGTGGAACAACAATTAAGGTATACTACATACTAGATGATGGTCAAACAAAAGAAGTAAGCTACAAAGTAGAATACTATAAAGATGATGTAAAAGTAGATGAAGAAACAGTAACAGAGACAGTACACATACTAGAAGATGATACAATAGAAATAGATAGAAGCTTAATAAATAACAATAACAAATATACAGGATACAAACTAGATCATACAAAACCAGCAGCCGTTCCAGACATTGTAGATAGTGAAACGGTAATAGAAGTACACTATGTACATGAAACATATACTATAAGCTATAACTATAATGGAGGAGAACTAGAGGATGGCAAGACGAATCCAGAAGAGTACACAGTAGAAACAGAAAGCTTTACACTAAATAATCCATCAAAATATGGATATAGATTTATAGGATGGACAGAAAATGATGGAGATACTCCAAAGGTAACAAAAGTAATAGAGAAAGGAACAACTGGAGATAAAGTATTTACAGCAAACTATGAACTTGATAATGACCAAACAAAAGAACTAAGCTATAAAATTAATTACTACAAGAACAATGAAAAAGTTGATGAAAGAGTAGTAACAAAGACAGTACATGTATTAGAACCAGATGAATTAATATTAGATAATTCACTATTAAATGATAAGTATTTAGGATTTAAGCTAGATAGATTGGTTTCTGAATTATCAGGAGAAATCTTGTTAGGAAGTATAAAACCAAATAATGTAGGAAGATTTGCGGGCGGAGAAATAAGAAACACACCAAATAGGGTAATTCTACAAGGCTCTAAGAGGGAACTAGCAAACATAAATAGAGAGATAGTAGTTGCAAATGGAGATACATTAGATGCTTATTATGAATACGAAATATATAATATTATTTATAATTATAATGGAGGAGAGCTTGAGGAAGGTGTAACAAATCCAGAAACCTTCAATATAGATACAGATGACTTTACACTAAATAATCCAGAAAAAGAAGGATATAAATTCATAGGATGGACAGAAAGTGATGGAGATACACCAGAAATAACAAAAGTAATAGAAAAAGGAACAACAGGAGATATAAGTCTAATAGCAAACTATGAAGTTGATGAAAGTCAGACAAAAGAATTAAGTTATACAGTAGAATACTATAAGGATGGAGTATTACAAGAAGGTGATACAGAAGAAAGAAGAAAATCAGTATATGTATTAGCAGAAAATAAAATTGAAGTAGATAGAAGCTTAGTAGAAAACAATGATAAGTACTATGGATATAAAATAGACGAAACAGATCCAGAAATTATTCCAAATGAAGTTACATCAGGTAGCACGATAAAAGTTTACTATATACTAGATGATAATCAAACAAAAGAATTAAAATATACAGTAGAGTACTATATAAATGGAAACTTACAAGAAGACGATACAGAAACAATAAAGGAGACAGTACAAATACTTCATTCAGATGAGATAGAAGTAAACTTAAGTGTAGAGGATAAATATCTAGGATATAAGATTTCAGAAGTTAAAGTAAATGATGAAATAGTAAACGGAATTCCAGAAAAAGTAAACACAGAAGATGTAATTAAGATAAATTATGTGTTAGATATGAGTCAGACAAAAGAAATATCATATACTGTAGAGTACTATAAAGAAAATGAACTACAAGTAAATGATACACAAGTTGAAACCAAAATAGCACATATATTAGATGATGACACTATAGAAGTAGACTTAAGTAAAATAAATACTGAAAACAAATATGAAGGATACGACTTTGATAAGACTGATCCGGAGACGATACCAAGCATAGTTGAAAATGGAGAGACAATAAAAGTATATTATGTAAGAACAAAATATGATTATAAAGTAGAGTACTATTATAGCTATATAAGAGATGATGAATTAACAGAAGAAGGAAAAGGCTATAAAGGAGAAATAATAGACAAATATATAAATAAACCAAAAGAAGGCTATGAACTTGATGTAGTAGAAGGATTACCACTTGTAATATCAGATACAGAAGCAAATGTAATAAGAATTTACTATGTAGCAATAAGAACATTAACAATAAAACATATAGATTCAAGTACAAATGAGGTGTTAGAGACAATAATAAGACAAGGAAAAGAAGGAACAACAATAAAAACAGAACCAAAAGATTATGATGGATATAGATTAACATTAAGACCACAAGTAGAAGAATATGTTTTAGGAGAAGAAGATATAACAGTAAATTACTACTATTCAAAGATAACAGAAGGAATAGAAAAATACATAGATGTAATAAATGAAGAACTATTAGAAACAGAGACAATAGAAGGAATAGTAGGTGAGACATATGAAACAGCAGCAAGAAATATAGAAGGATATACACTCGCAACAAATAGAAGATATTATATGCTGGTAGCAAAGAAGAATCCAAACTTCTTAAGTGATAATGGAGTAAGTTCAGTAGAAGAGTACATGGAGAAAGAAAAACTGGATCCAGATGCAAGTTACATACCAGAAAATAGTAAAGGATTAATGAAAGAAGGAGTAGAAGTAAAATACTATTATATGCCAAAAATAAACTTAAAGGTAAAATATGTAGACGTAAATTATGATGAAGAGATACAAGAAGGAAAAGAAGATACAAGCGTAGTAATAGAAGGAAACTTAGATGAACCATATGAAACAGAAGCAAAAGATTTTGATGATTACTTAAGAACATCAAATAAAACGGTATATAAGAAGTATATACAAGAAAACCCAGAAGTATTAGATGAAAATGGAGTAGAGACAGTAGAGGAATACCTAGATAAGGAAAACATTGATCCAAAGGATAGATATGTACCAGAAAATGCAAAAGGAATAATGGATGTAGTAGAAAACGAGGATGGAACATATAATAAAGAAATAGAAGTAACATACTACTATGGAAAGAAGAGAACAGTGACAATAAAATATGTGGATAAAGAAACAGGAAAAGAAGTAGAAGAAGAGATAACAGCAGAAGGACCAGAAGGAGATGATTACAGTATAGAAGATAGCTTAAAACAAATAGAAGGATATACATTAGTAGAAAAACCAGATACAACAGAAGGAGTATATAATAAAAATAATGTAAGTAAGACATACTACTATGCAAAGAACTCACAAATAATAGTAAAATATGTGGATAAAGATACAGGAAAAGTAATAGATGAAAATGCAAATTATGTAATAGACGGATATGAAGGAAAAGAATATGAAACAATAAAGAAGACGTTTGAAGGATACACATATTTAGATAGCACAAAGAATACAGAAGGAACAATGGGAGAAGAGAACATAGAAGTAATTTATTACTATAAATCAAATACTTCAAATAATACAAATACAACAGTAGAACATCAAGTAATAGTAAACTCTGAAAATAAAGTAATAAACGAATCAAAAGAGACAGTAGTAATAGCAGAAAACACAACTCAAGAACCAGTTACAAGAACAATAATAATAAAAGATGTAGAAGAAAAAGTTGTAGAGAAAGTAGTTGAAAAAGACGATACAAAGAAAGACAACGAAGCTCAAAAAATAGTAACTCCAAATACAGGGGATAATGTTCCATTAATAGCATGTAGTACAATAGCAATATTACTTGCAATGAACTTAATATTATATGTAGGCCAAAAAAAATCAGAAAAAAGACCAAAAGGAAAAAGATGGGCACAGACAGAAAAAAAGAAAAAACATTTTATTAAGTAAAAGGAGACTCTAAGTAAAAAAGAGAGAAATTTGAAGATCATTCAAGTTTCTCTCTTATCTTTTACAAATAAAAAAAACACATTGAAAAAAAATAATATAATGATAAAATTATATTGATGTTAAATATGTGTTTATATACAAATTAATTATTATAGGGAGAGAAAATATGAAAAATAAGAAAATTATTATTGGCGTTGTATGTGTACTAATAGCTATTATTGTATTATGTGTGGTACTTGCTATTGTAAGTAAACAAGATAAAAAAGAAAGTGCAAGTGATTTCGGGATTAATAGTCAAGGAGAATTAATGTATGAGCCAAGTGAAGATATTGATTTTGAAAATGTTGAGGTTTCTACAATTAAGTTTAAATTAAAGAATACTTTGGAAAAAAATATTATTAAAGTTTATATCAGAGATAATACAGACGAAAACTTTTCAAGAGAATTATGTGGAGAGTTAAAAGCAGGAGAGGAGAAAGACTTAGAATATGGAAATTATGCTCCTGTATTTATTTGGGATCTAAAAATGGTTTTTGAAGATGGTGAAGAAAAAACATTGAATTCTTTATTAGCTGCGAATGTATTCAAAGAAGGAGCTACATTAGAATTAACAGCAGTTGGAGATTCTATTGAAGCTATAAATAAGAATATGAATGATGAGACTATGCCAGAAGCAGAAGTAGAAGGGGAAACTCTTGAAGAAGCTTCAGAAGAAGTAGCCACAGAAGAAATTACAAATGAAAATAAAGCAGAAAAAGCTGAAGAGAGTACTGCTGAAGAACAAACAGAAGAAGAGAGCATAGAAAATAATGTTGAAGAGACTGCAGAGGAAAACTAAAGCTAGATTAATTAAAAAAATGATGAAAATAAGGTTGGCACCAAAATTAGTGCCAACCTTGATTTTTTTATAAAAATTATTCAGCTTTATTTGTCATAGCTTCTAAATCAAGAAGTTCTTGCCATCTTCTATCAACTTCATCTTGGAATTCTTTTATCATCCACTCATTTCCTGGTTTAAACATGTGTTTAAATCTTTTTTGTGGTCTTAAAAATTCTTCAATTGGAAGTTTGTTAGCTGGTTTATATGTAACATGGTATACACCATTTTCTACTTCATATAGTGGCCAGTAGCATGTATCAATAGCAAGTTTATTAATCTGCATCAAATCTTCAGTATTATATCCCCAACCTCTTGGACATGGAGCAAGAGTATTTAGGAAACAAGGACCTTCTGTATATATTGCTTTTTCAGCTTTTGTATAAAGATCTGAAAAGTTTCCAATAGCAATTGTTTGAGCAACATATGGAAGATGATGACCTACCATAATTGATGCCAAATCTTTACGAGATTGCATTTTGCCAGGTATTACAGATCCAGCTGGAGTAGTAGTAGTATCTGCAAATTTTGGTGTAGCAGATGAACGTTGGATACCAGTGTTCATATATGCACCATTATCATAGCATACATAAACCATGTCATGGCCTCTTTCCATAGCACCAGAAAGTGCTTGAAGACCTATATCATAAGTACCACCATCACCACCAAATGCGATGAATTTTGTGTTTTTATATTCATCTAATTTTCCTTGCTTTTTCATTGACTTATATGCAGCTTCAACACCACTTAGTGTAGAACCAGCACATTCAAATGCAGTGTGAATGAAAGAATCTGTCCATGAAGTATATGGATACATAAATGTAGAAACTTCCATACATCCTGTAGCTCCAGCAATTACTGCGTGATCTTCTGGGTGAAGAGCTCTAAGTATCATTCTTGCGGTTGCAGGAGCTCCACATCCAGCACACATTCTGTGACCAGCTGTGAATCTTGAAGGTTTATTTATCATTACATCTTTTAAATTATAAGCCATACTATATTTCCCCCCTTAATCCTAAATATCTATAAGGAGTACCGATATTTCCACTATCTCTGATTACAGCTAAGTCATCATAAACTTTTTTGATATCAGAAACAGCAGTATCTCTACCACCTATACCATAAACATAATTTACTGTAGGTACATTTACGTGATTTACAAACATTCCAGATGTAACATCTTCAAATAATGCACCTCCGCATCCATTTAATGAATCTGACTTGTCAAGTACTGCAACAGCTTTTGCATTTCTTAAAGCATCTGCAATTTCTTCTGCAGGGAATGGTCTAAACATTCTTACCTTCAAAAGACCAGCTTTTACACCTTGACTTCTTAATTCATTTATAGCTGCCTTTGCTGTACCTGCAGTAGAGTTCATACAAACAATTACAAGTTCAGCATCATCCATATAATATCTTTCAAAGAATTCATATCTACGACCAGTCATTCTTTCAAAATCTTCGGATACTTCTTTTATAACTCTTTTTGCATTTCTCATAGCAACTGCTTGTTGAGTTTTATGTTCGAATAAGAATGCTTGTAAATCTAATGGACCTACAGACATTGGTTCGTTACTATTTAGTAGAAAATGCTCTGGTTTATAACTTCCTACAAATTCTTTAACTTTATCATCTTCGATAAGTTCTATATTTTCGATTGCATGTGATGTGATAAATCCATCTTGGCAAACCATAAGAGGAAGCAAAACATCTTTATGCTCAGCTATTCTATGAGCCATAACAAGATTATCATATGCTTCTTGATTTGTCTCTGAAAATAGCATTATCCATCCTGCATCTCTAACACCCATAGCATCAGAATGATCATTATGTATATTTAATGGACCAGAAACAGCCCTGTTTACTAATGACATAACAATTGGTAATCTTAAGCTTGATGCTATATAAACCATTTCCCACATCAAAGATAAACCATTTGCAGATGTTGCTGTCATTGCTCTTGCACCAGCTGCTTCAGCACCTATACAAGCACTCATAGCACTATGTTCACTCTCTACAGCAACAAATTCAGTATCAACTTGTCCATTGCTTACATATGTTGAAAAATACTGAGGTATTTCTGTAGAAGGGGTGATAGGGAATGCAGCTACTACATCTGGATTTATTTGTCTCATGGCATAAGCTGCAGCTTCATTACCACTTAATCTTTCTCTAATTCCCATTTTTATAATTCCTTTTTTATTTATTTAGGTTTTTTTGGTGTAACCTATAAACCAGTACGATAAATATAGTTTAAGAATTAAACTATTATTTCATTTCTATCGCTTTAAAAGGACATACTTTAGCACAAATGCCACATCCTTTACAAGCATCATAATTAAAATCACCACGAGTTCCATCTGGATTTACTGGGATTGCATCATCTGGGCATACTGGAAAGCATAGGCCACATTGTTTACATGCTTCTGGAATGTATACGGGAGCCTTTGAACGCCAATCACCAGTTTTAAATTCCTTAGCATTTCCTGCAGTATAAATGTTACCACCTATAGTAAGATCTTGCCAAGGAGTTTTATTATTTAAGTTATCACTTGTCATAATTTTATTCCTTTCTTTAAATTACAGTTACTTCATTTAATGCCATTTCAAGAGCTTTCATATTTCCATCAATAACTTCAGGTTTCTTTGCAAATTTATGTTTAAAAGAACCTATCATATCTTGTAAAAATGCATCTTCAGGCATAACTTTGCTTACTTTTACAATAGCTGCAAGCATTGGTGTATTTGGGAAATATTTACCAAGTGTTTCGATAGAAACTTTTCTTGCATCAATTTTGTAAACTCTTCCCTCATATCCTTTTAGCAAAGGTCTAATTTCTTCACCTGATTTTGTTGTATTTATAACAATAGCTCCTTCCTTTTTTAGACCAGCTGTAACATCAACACATTCAAGTAATGTGTCATCAACGACAACAACATAGTCTGGCTCATAGATGTTTGAATGAACAGTGATTGGTGAATCACTTATTCTGTTGTATGCAGTAATAGGAGCTCCCATTCTTTCTGGTCCATATTCTGGAAATCCTTGAATATATTTACCAGTATTGAATGCTGCATCAGCAAGAAGAAGCGAAGCTGTTTTTGCACCTTGACCACCTCTACCATGCCATCTAATTTCAATCATATTTTCCATTTTCAAGTCCTTTCTCTGAGAAAACTCAGTATTTTATAATTTTGCATATTCCAAAGATCGTTCACAAAGATGTATATTTCATAACAAGTATAGTATATAATTAAAACATTTTAAAGTCAAACAAATTTTAGGGAATGAAGAGATTAAAGGGAATTTTTTTAGCAAAAAAATTTGGATAGAAATAATAAAAAATCATTACAAAATTATTACAAAAATGTTAAGGTTTTGATTGACTTTTGCGGAAAAAAAATATAAACTATATATATTGAAAATTTGGATAAAATTTGTTTTGGTACGATGATGAAGATTTGAAGGAGGAAATTTGATGGGAGAGGTTATCGTTGTTACATCAGGTAAAGGTGGCGTAGGAAAGACAACAACAACTGCAAATCTTGGATCAGCATTAGCACTAGCAGGAAAGAAAGTAGCTCTAGTAGATACTGATATTGGTTTAAGAAATTTGGATGTCGTATTGGGACTAGAAAATAGGATAGTGTATGACTTGGTTGATGTTGTTGAAGAAAAATGCAAATTAAGACAAGCCCTAATCAAAGACAAAAGATTTAAAGAACTCTATTTACTTCCAGCAGCCCAAACAAAGGATAAAAATGCAGTAAATGAAGAACAAATGAAAAGTTTAGTTGGAAAACTAAAAGAGGAATTTGATTTTGTACTTATAGATTGTCCAGCAGGTATTGAGCAAGGATTTAAAAATGCCATAGCAGGTGCTGATAGAGCACTAGTAGTTACTACAGCAGAGATATCATCTATAAGAGATGCAGATAGAATTATAGGACTTTTGGAATCATCAGAAATCAAAAATCCAGAACTTATAGTAAACAGATTAAAACCATATATGGTAAGGCGAGGAGAAATGATGGATGTTAATGACATTGTAGACTTACTTGCTATAAACCTTATTGGTGTCGTACCTGATGATGAAAATGTAATCACACAAACAAATAAAGGGGAACCAGTTATATCAAATAAAAAAGCCCCTTCAGGAAGAGCATACATAGAAATTTCAAGAAGACTTTTAGGAGAAAATATAGAAGTTACTGTTCCTGGAAATGAAACTGGAATTATTGCTACGTTAAAAAGACTTTTTGGTAGAGGATAAAATTTGGAGGTAAATAAATTATGTTTGAAAATATTGGGCATTTTTTCAAAAATATAGTAAAGCCAGAGCAACAAAAGGAGTTGGGGTCTAAAAGTGCTGCTAAAGAGAGACTTCACCTTGTTTTGATGCAAGATAGAGCAAATGTATCAGCTGATTTTCTTGAGTTGATGAAGCAAGAAATAATAGACGTTATTGAAAAATATATCGTTGTTGATGAAAATAAAATCGATGTTAGACTTACAAATCAAGCAAATGAAGATGGTACAAATGGAGTACCTTCACTTTATGCAAACATCCCAATTATAAATATAAAGAATGATATGATGGCAGAAAAAATAAAAGATTTCAAAAATATTGATTTCAACAAAGAAATGGGTATTATTGGTATGGACACAGATAGATATACTGTAACCAAAATCACACCAGATAATGTAAAGGCAAAAATAGAAGAGAAAAAAGAAATCTTTGAAGAAACAGAAGAAGATGATGATGATGTCACTTTTGATGATTTACTAAAACAAGCAGAAGAAGCAGATAAAGAAAAAATAAAGAAAAATGTAGTAAAGAAATGATTTTATACAAAAGTGGAAAATAGGAGTTTTAAATGGGAAAAAAGTTACTTAAAAATACAGAATGGATAATTCTTATTGTAAGTATAGTTTTAACCATAATAGGATTGATAGCTTTATATTCTGCAACACAAAGTACAGAAAATGGAGAATTCATAAAACAAGTTAGATGGCTAATTATAAGTATACCTTTTCTTATATTAGCTTTTTTAATAGATTATAATGTTTTGGTTAGATTTTCGACACTTGCCTACATAGTGCTTTTAATTCTTCTGATAGGCGTACTTTTTACTCATCCGATTTATGGTGCTAAAAGCTGGTTTAGTTTTGGAAATACTTTTTCTGTGCAACCATCTGAGATTGGAAAAATAATTACAATTTGCTTTTTGGCGTTTATTATGAATAAAATGCAACTAAAAGGTAAGAAAGAGATTAATAGATTTTGGAAGTTATTAATTTTTTTGATGTTTGCGATAATTCCCGTATTTCTTATTATTCTTGAGCCAGACTATGGTACAGCAATAAGCTATATCATGGCCATTTTGTTTATGATATACGTATCTGGAATAGACAAAAAATATATTATAGTGGCTACTGTAATGCTTGTAATTGCTGTGCCAACTATATACTCTAGATTACCAGAACATGCTTTAAATAGAATAAAAGTATTTTTGGATCCAAATCTAGATCCAAGAGGAACAGGATATAACCTTATTCAATCAAAACTTGCCATAGGGTCAGGCGAGATATTTGGAATGGGATTATTTAAAGGAAATCAAACACAACTTGGATTTTTACATCCAAAAACTACAGACTTTATTTTCTCAGTAATAGGTGAGGAGATGGGATTTGTAGTGACAGGAAGTATTACAATTCTTTATATTGTGCTTATTACAAGAGCTATATACGTTGCCAAGACAGCAAAAGATAATGTTGGAGCTTATATTGCTATAGGTATATCTGGAATGTTTTTTTTCCATATGGCAGAAAATATAGGTATGACTATAGGATTGCTTCCAATCACGGGAGTACCACTTCCTTTTGTGAGTTATGGTGGAAGCTCACTTATTACAAATTTCATTTGTATAGGATTACTTTTAAATATTAGTAGTAGACGACAAAAATCAATATATGTTGAATAGAGAAAATATGTATTTGAATAAATTAAAAATAGGAAATGTTGAATTAGAGAATAATATAATACTTGCTCCGATGGCCGGGATTACAGATATTGCATTTAGAAAAATATGCAAAAAGTATGGAAATCCTGGTCTTATTTGTAATGAAATGGTGAGTAGCAAAGCAATATTTTATAATGATGAAAAAACCTTAAAAATGCTTGAAACATGTGAGGAAGAAAGACCTGTGTCAATGCAAATTTTTGGAAATGATTTAGAGTCTATAGGGTATAGTGCAAGATACGTAAGTGAAATATCTGATATTTTAGATGTTAATATGGGATGTCCTGCACCAAAAGTTGTAAAAAATGGAGACGGAAGCAAGCTTTTGCTTGATGTTGATAGAGTATATGAAATAGTAAAAGAAGCAAAAAGAAACTCCAAAAAGCCACTTACAGTTAAGATAAGAAAAGGATGGGATTCAGAACATATAGTTGCTGTAGAAGTATCAAAACTCATAGAAAAGGCTGGGGCAGATGGAATAATCGTACATGGAAGAACAAGAAGTGATTTCTACACTGGTAAAGCGGATTGGGATATTATAAAAAGCGTAAAGGAATCAGTTAGTATTCCTGTTATTGGAAATGGTGATATAAAATCACCAGAAGATGCAAAAAGAATTTTTGAAGAGACCCATGTGGATGGAATTATGATAGGAAGAGCAGCACTTGGAAATCCATGGATATTTAGACAAATTAAGGATTATCTTGAAAAGGGCAAATATAAAGAAGTAGATATAAAAGAAAAACATGATGTTATAATGGAACATTTTGAATATTTGATGGATGATAAAGGAGAGTACACAGCAACAAGGGAAATAAGAAAACATATTGCATGGTATTCTAAAGGGATAGATAATGCTAGTCAAATAAGGCAGGAAATAAACACTGTAGAAAGTGCATCTGAATTTAAAAGAATAATTGATAAGTATTTTATGTAGAAATATAATCTTTCAAACTTTCAAATTTTTTATCACCGATGCCAGTTACATTTTTAAGATCATCTATAGAAGAAAAATTGCCATTTTTTTCTCTATAGATGATTATTTTTTGTGCAAGTGATGGCCCTACACCAGGAAGTTCTTGAAGTTTTGATTCATCTGCAGTATTTATATTTATTTTTGAATTATAATCTTGAGATGAAGAAGAGGACGCTATAATAGTATTTTGATTTGAATAATCTGGGATAAATATTTTTTCAGCATCATGCATAATGTATGCAAGATTTACTTCTGCAAGATTTGCATTTTCTGTGAGGCCACCAGCAATAGTAATAGCATCTTCTATACGCGAACCTACTTCAAGAGTATATACACCGAGGATTATTTACTTCACCTGTAATATAAATTGTTATATTATTTGAAATTAAGGTGTTTTCACTTATGCTATTAGATGTGTTTAGAAAGTAATCGGTTTCATAGCTAGTTTCACGTTCTTTAAATAGATGGTAAAAGGCTATAAAGATTATTACAGCAATTAAAATTATCATTGTTTTATTTTTTTTCAATAATAGTAACTCCTTTCTATTTGGACTGAGTTGAAAAAATATGAAATATAATGTATATTAGTGTAAATTGATTATTGATAAAGGATAGAATATGAATAGATTAAAGAAAGTTCTTATTTTTTTAAGTATATTTATTTGTATGGTTACTATAAGCTTTGCAGATGAAAAGCCCGTAATTGATGCGAATGCTGCAATGATGGTTGAGACAAATACTGGAAGGATAATATATGAAAAAAAATCCATGGAGAGAGTTTATCCAGCATCAACTACCAAAATTGTAACAGCGATTGTAGTAATCGAGAATTGTGGAATGGACGATATGGTTACTGTGTCTGAAAAAGCAATTTCAAATATACCTGTTGCATACGTTGTAGCGCCTTTATATGTTGGGGAAGAGATAAGTGTTAAGGACCTTCTTTATGCACTTATGCTAAAGTCAGCAAATGATGCAGCTTATGTATTGGCAGAGCATGTGGGTGGCTCCACAGAAGGATTTTCTGAAATGATGAATAATAAAATGAAAGAGCTTGGTTGTAAAGATTCAAATTTTGTAAATCCAAATGGTATACATGATGAGAATCATTATACTACAGCGCATGATATGTACGCTATATCTAATTATGCTATGAAAAACGAAACATTTAGAAAAATAGTTGCGACGACAGAGTATACTCTTCCAGCTACAAATAAGCATGAAGCTGAGGATAGGGTAATGAAAAATACAAACAGTATGGTTTTGCCAGAAAGCACATATTATAATAAAAATGTTGTAGGTATAAAAACAGGAACCACTACACAAGCTAAAAATTGCTTGGTTTCGATGATAGAAAGGGATGGGCTAAATTTTCTCACTGTTGTTTTGGGAGCGGAGACTGCAAATAGTAAATTTGAATCAACTAAAAAACTATTTGATTATGGATATGACAATTATACTCTTACTAAAATACATGGAAAAGGAGATGTAATCCAAACTATAGAAGTCAAAGGCGCGACAGATGAAACAAAGAGCTTAAATCTTATAATAGATAGAGACATAACAGTAATAAATAATAAGTCAATAAAGGTAGATGCAATAATACCAACAATAGAGATGGCAGAAGAAATAAAGGCACCGATTGGTGCAAATGATGAAATTGGAACGGTAAAATATAGGGTAGATGACATCGAATATGAAGCAAAACTGCTTGCACAAAATGATGTAGAAGAGAAAACATATTTTGTACAAATGGTATCAGTAGGAGTTTCGTGCATAGCCGTTTCAGTCATTTTATTAAACAAAAAGAAGAGAAGGTAAAATCGCCCTCTCTTTTTTTGATATTATACAACTTTTTTATAAAATGTCTAGTAGTTATTTTATATTTTCTTTAATAAGTTTTAATGTTTGTTTTTCATATGGCATAAAAAACCAAAGATTATTTATTTTTTTAGATTCGCCAGGAATTTGCAGACTATTTATATTTTGAGTATTAAGGCTTGCAACTTTTGGTATATATGAGAAAATTGTTTCTTTCGTTATATTTGTGTCTAAATTTTTCATTACGGAATTATATACGAATCCTATTTTTAATAAATTCTGTATTTCAAGGGACTGCTTTATAGTTGTCTCTATAAAATTTCTTTGAGTTTTCATTCGGCCAAAATCGTTGTCTCCATATTCTGCAGGATATGATGTCATATCATTATTATGTCTGAACCTTAAAAGACCTTCTGCCTCTTTACCATTAAGTTTTTGATATCCTTTTTTTAGATGTATATGTAAATCCTGTGTAGGATCATCATAGTTCATGTCTATTGGCACATCAAACCACACTCCACCAAGTGAATTTACTATATCTATTAATGCAGAGTTTTTTACTACAACATAGTTTTTGATATTTAGTCCAGTAATTTTATTTACAGATTTTAAAGTATTTTGTAAATCTTTTGAATATAGCGAATTTATCTTATCACTACCCTTTGCATTTGCCTCATTTTTCCCTATAAAAGTGTCTCTTGGAATAGAAACTAGAGTGACACTATCATTTAAAGAATCATAATTGCAGACAATAATGGTATCCGAAAGCTCTTTATCAATATCATTGCTTATACCCAAAAGAAGAAAAGTGATAGGCTTTAGGTCTTTTAAATCATCCACAGATTGTCCAAAAATTGTGCATAAAAAGCCTTGAATTCCGCCACCATTTTCGATTGTTTTATGATAAAGTAAAATGCCAGTAAGTACGATAAGTACAAATAATACAAGAAAAATATTCCATATTAATCTAAGTATAGGATGCGTTTTTTTTACTTTAACTTTAACTTTTACTTTATTTTTAGTTTTCTTTTTTTTATTTGAATGCTCTTTTTTTGGAATAATTTTTATCTTTTTCTTCTTTAGTGCTTCTTCGATGTCATCTTTTCCATTTGATTCCTTTCGTTTTTGAGCATCTGAATTGTTTAATCTGTTCAAAGTATTATCCTTAAATTAATATTTGGTTTTTATATACCGATTATTTTGAAAAAATATTCATTAATAAATTATGGTTGTAGAAGAAACTTCCCAAATGTGATGCATCTACAGCATACATTACATTCCAATTATGTATGAATGAACCAACTATGGTTATTATAATAAGAAGTACATAAATTGAAATAAGAGCTCTCAAAAAACCATATACTATACCACCTAGTTTATCGATTTGTGATATGATAGGTAGCTCGGCAACAAGCTGGAATATTGCTTTAAATAAAACAAGAAAAGCTCTAACTAATATAAATGCAATAAATGCTGCTATCAGTTTAATAATATATCCAGTAAGAGAAGAAGATACAGCGTTAACAACATATTCTTGACCAGAGCTAATAGCTTCCTCTGCACGTTTGTTTATAAAATCTATAGCACTACTAGGAAGATTTGAGGTGTTTTTGCTTAAAAGTTCACCATTCACAAGAGATGTTTCATTGAGCGTAGAACTAAGCTTTTGTTCGATAGTTTGCCCTAGTGGAGTATTAGATTGTAGAAAATTTGATATTGGTTTATATATAATAAGAGTTAATATAATAGCTAATATAAAAGCTACAAGACTTGTAATAACATTTACAAGGCCTCGTTTATATCCCCAATATATAGATAATGCAAAGAATGCAATAATGATTAAGTCAACAAATATTCCGGCATAAGATGCCCAATTATCAAAAAACATACAAAACCTCCAATTAAAAACTAATTATTTCAATTTTATTTTTATATATAATTCCGGCTATGTGTTTCCCAAGAATTATATTATTTACTTGTTTAGAAGATGAGTATTTCTTTAAAAGCCATCCAGAATCATTTATGATGTGGACTTCATTTCCAAGATTTAAAGCTATGACTGATTTTGATGTGTATAATGATTTTGGCAAATCACTATCGAGTATATATAAGCTTTCTTGTGAGTTTGAAGTATTTATAAATGATATTTCATATTTGAATGAGTATAATCCAGAAGATTGCTTATTGATTTTTGTAAGCTTATTCTCTAAGTTTATATCTACAAACAAATCATCTGAAGTTATTTCTAAAAATCTCGAATCACTGCTTGGAGTGACCTTTTGAACGTAGTTTGTAAACATACATAAAGCATAATCATCTGATTGATAATTTATCATAGAAAGAATTTCACCATTTTCAGCATTATACGTGTATACAACTGAATTCTTAGGATCAGTCTTTGCAAGATCAACAGAAATGATATTTACTAGAGATTTTATTATTGTTCCAGAATAGTTTATTTCTCCTACAGCGAGATAATCATTATTTGGTGATATAGCAGAACAGGTTGCATAGTTTCGAGAAACGTAGTACCTAAAGACTTCTGTTCCAGACAAATCATAATAAATGATTATCGATTTGTATATGGTGTTTTTTACAATAATACTTACATATCCATTTTTATTAACATTAATTTGTGAGATTTCACCTTCAATAGAGTTTTTCCATAAAATATTTGAACCAGAGATCAGATAAAAATTGGTAGATTCTTTATCTGCAAGAACTAGATACTTATCAGAAGATGCAAATAGTGGAATAGATACGTTAACATCAAGTTCTGCAACAATTTCTCCGCTTGAATTATATTCTGTGAGTTTATTTTTATTTAGTAAGCATATGTATTTATCATAGGCATATGAAGTAGAATTATCATCAGAATCTATTTCGATAGTGTTTAAATTATCTTCAGAAACTTCTTTTTTGAGAATATCTTTGTCGACTTTATACTTAAAATTCTGATCGGATGTATATCTTACTCCAAAAATAAAAAACAGCAATATAAATATGAGTAAAGGAACTCTGATCATAAATGAAAATGACTTTCTATTGTTATTATTTTGTATTTCCACTTAAAACCAACCTTACAAAAATTTAATAATATCATAACAATTAAATGCTTTTTTTGCAATACTCAAAAACAAGTTCTAGTTGACAAAATATAGCTACTGCAATATAATTTAGAAGGTAGTAAGCACCCATGGCTTAGTTGGATAGAGCGTTCGGCTACGAACCGGAAGATCGGGGGTTCGAATCCCTCTGGGTGCACCAAAAAAGGGATAGCGTAAGCTATCTTTTTTTGTGCGCCCAATAAAAATAGGGATTCGAAAAGGACGTGCCGGAGGCAAAAACTGTCCAGTGGACAGTTTTTAGGACGCGGCTAGGCGAATCCCTCTGGGTGCACCAAAAAAGGATAGCGAAAGCTATCTTTTTTTGTGCGCCCAATAAAAATAGGGATTCAAATAATATGTATTAAAAAAATATTGTAAAAAAATGAAACTATGATAAAATTTATGTGAGGTAAGTGAGAATAGGGGGCTATATAGGGCTGAGTTGAAAGGGTTAAAGAATAATAAAGATATAAAAGTCAAAGATAAAAATTTTAAATATAAAGTATTGATATTTTTTGCGCTTGTTTTTGTTACACTTTTCTTGTCAATAGGATATGCTCAAGTTATAAATGAGTTGAGTGTTGTTGGAACAGTAGAAGCAACTGTTCAAAATGGAGTTTTTATTTCAAATATAGTCTACGATTCATCAAGGTCATATAATGTTTCTAGTGAAAATGGAAATATAAATAATTTTATTCAAAATACATATAACTCAAATATATCACTTCCAAATCTAAATTCTAGATACACATACAAAGTAAGTCTGTATAATAACACACAAGACACACTCGCATATAGTGGAACGACACCATCTAAACAGAGTGTTCAAAATTCTAATATTGAAATTGAAGGCACGTATACAAATACAGATATTTGGTTTGTCGTAACGGATGCAAGTGGTAATGAGGTTGATTCATCTACGAAACTTTCATCAAATTCAGGAATAGATTTATATGTAACTTTTTATTACAAAGATGGAGCTACTGCAGTTGGAGACTTAAATACATTAATGGCTATTAATTTTAGGAATGATGCGTTTATCGAAGTCACATTAGATGTTCAGCGGAGCTACGACAGGCGATATGGGTCCTATTTATTATGAATATGGTAGTAAAAAAACAATAGATGGAGTAGATTACTACTATTTCTACGATGAAGAGCTTCAAAATCCACTTTCAAACTCAAGGCTAGCCGATACTCCAAAAAAGACCGGATATACCTTTCAAGGATTTTACTCTGGTGCAAATGGAAGTGGGGTGCAATATATAGATCCAAATGGTCAAATTATAAATAATCTTTATAATTCTTTCGAAAATGATGTTACGCTATATGCATATTGGAATGATTGGTTTCCAACATTTAAAGCGTACTATGCAGAATCAAATAGTTCTCCGCTTAATCAAATTGATGCAGAAGGAAGAACATATCATGAAAATGGAACATGGACAAATAAAAAATTGTATGCACAAGTAGAAGCAGTTAGTGAAGATTCGCCAATCACAGCATTCTATTACTCAAATGATTTGGTGACATGGAACAGACTTAATTTTGCTGTATCAAGTGGTATGCATGTAAAGGCTGATGGAATAACATATGTTGGAATAGAAGAATATACATACAAAAATAGAAATGATGCACAATACTATTATGTTGAAAATGCAAATGGTGAAAGGTCTGGAGTATCAGAACCATTTTATGTAAGGTACGATATTACTGCACCTACTGTTGCTTCTTTAGGACATTTATTAGAACAAAGAGATTTTATAATAAGGGTAACTGATAATAGTTCTGGTATAGCAGGATGGAAGATTTCATCAAGCGAAGAAGATGATGGAACGGGATATACAGAAGTTGTTTCATCGCCACTTACATACGAAATATGTAGTCGAATAGAAGAGGCTGGAAATTATTATTTGTTTTTGAAAGATGTTGTAGGAAACGTACGAAAAACAAGCATAAGAGTTGGAAGTATAGATGTTGGAGTTCCAGTTATTTATCCATTTTATGCTGGAAGTGGTGTGAGTGATACTCTTATAGATGATACAACAAGAGAAGAATATATAAGCGGTACTTGGACAAATAGACAAGTATATGCTCAAATAGAAGCAACATGTTCAAGCTCAAGGATAAAGGATATATATTATTCAAATGATTTAGTTAATTGGTCAAAATTAACTTTTGGTATAAGTGGTGGAGGAAGTTTTAAAGCGGATGGTATAACTTATGCAGGTATAGAAAGATATACTCTAAAAAATAGAAATGATATGCAATATTTTTATGCAGAAACAGAAGATGGAGATGTATCAGAGATTACCTCAGTTGCATTTAATATAAAATGTGATGTTAGTAGTCCAACTGCAACTATTGCAAATTCAAGTATAACTTTAGGTGATACATTCACAGCAACACTTAATGATAATTTAAGTGGTATAAGAAGCTGGCAATTATCAGATAGTCCATCTGCACCAGAAACTGGATATACAGAAATCGGTTCAGCTGTTTTGTCGTATGATATATCTTTGAATGATTTAGAAGCTGGTACATATTACTTGTGGTTTAAGGATGAAGCAGGAAACGTAAATACAGAATCATATGTAATAAATGTGAGTGAATAAAATGAAAAAATATTGATTTTTTTCTGAAATAAATATAAATTTATTTTATAGAAAATCAGGTAATTTTAAAAGAAAGGAGAATGAATATGAAAAAGTATATTTGTGAATTTATTGGTACATTTATGCTTGTATTCTTAGGATGTGGAAGTGCTGCAATAGCTGGAAGCTCTTTAGGTACTTTAGGTATAGCATTCGCATTCGGACTTGCAATAGTAGCTATTGCTTATTCTGTAGGACGAGTATCTGGAGGACATGTTAATCCAGCGGTTTCACTTGCTATGTTTTTGAACAAAAAAATGACACAAAAAGATTTTATAGGATATGTAGTATCTCAAATATTGGGAGCTATGCTTGCATCAGGACTTTTGCTTTTAATTGTAAATGCTACAAACGTATCTGGAAGCCCACTTGGAGCAAATGGATATGGAATCCTTTCAGCTACTAATTTAAGTTTACTTGGAGCACTAATTGTAGAAGTAGTAGCAACGTGCATTTTTGTCCTAGTAATATTAGGGGTTACATCAGATGAAAAGTATAGTAATATAGCAGGATTAGTTATAGGTCTTACACTAGTACTTATACACATTGTTGTAATACCTCTTACAGGAACATCAGTAAATCCTGCAAGAAGCTTAGCACCAGCATTACTAACAGGAGGAGATGCACTTAAACAAGTATGGGTATTTATTATAGCACCACTTGTTGGAAGTGTGGCTGCAACATATTTGTGGAGATATATTGAAAAAGAAGAAAAATAAAAGAATAGTAATGAGATATATAAAAAAGCACTATTGTTTTCAATAGTGCTTTTTTGGTGGATCAAGAGGGATTCGAACCCCCGACCCCACGCTTAGAAGGCGTGTGCTCTATCCAACTGAGCTATTGATCCATAGCAATACATATAATAGCATATTTCAGATTTAATGTCAATAAAATTAGAAAACTAATTCTTCACAAAAAAAGAAGGCTTTCTAATAGGCCTTCTTTTAATTTTTTGTAATCTTAAAAAGAACTATTATTTGTTAACAGCATCTTTTAAAGCTTTTCCAGGTTTGAAAGCTGGAGCTTTTGAAGCTGGTATTTTGATCTCTTCACCAGTTTGAGGATTTCTTCCTTTTCTAGCAGCTCTTTTTCTAACTTCTAGTGTTCCAAATCCAACTAATTGAACTTTTCCACCTTTCTTCAATTCACCAGTAACTATTTCTACTAGAGAATCTAGAGAAGATTCAGCACTTTTCTTTGTTGAACCTGTTTTTGCAGCTAATGCAGCAACTAATTCACCTTTATTCATTTTAAATTCCTCCTTACAAAAAATTTACTTTCTTTTGTATTGAAGATAATTTATCAAATAAACCAATTTGTGTCAAGAAAAAATTTCAGAAAATCATTGAATTTCAAGGGTTTGTTTACATAAATTAAAACAAAACATAGCGTTATCAGTCGAAACATAAAATATTAAAAACAATTATTGATTTATCTATCAAACCATATTATAAAAGTAGATTTTTGAGCAAAAAGTATATTTTAAAAACAGACAAATAAAAGCTACGCCTCTGTAGTAGGAGATACTACCTGAGGCGTAGCCTTTTCAGAGAATTTTATATTATAAAATAAAACGTTCATTTTTTCTTTTCACTTATATTATACATCAAATCTTGGCAAAGTCAAGTATAAATTGCTAAAAAACATAAATTATTCACATTAATTTTTAAAAATATGAACGCTTACTAAAATTATATTTTAATTTGGTTATGTAATAAAAATGTAAAAAAATAAAAAGTCAAATTTCCCTAGAAATCATACAAAAAAAGAAATATTTTGGTTATTTACATTGATAAAAATATTCATTAAAATTAGGTCAATAAATAAATATTCGTAGTTAACATATAAAAAGGGCTTTGCATTTTTTGGCAAAGCTCTTTTTATATGAATAATACAGAGTATATTGAACTTAAACAAAATAATATAGATGTAGTACACAAAAGATATTTCTGAATTTTGCTTGGTAATTTATCATATGATCTGCAAATAAATATTATAGAAATAAATAAGGAAATCAAGATATATCTTGTATTGTATGTGCATACATATGTAAGTTTTGCATTGTAAAAAATGAATGATATAAAATAAACAAAACCTGTAAGTACTATTATTAAGCTTTTTTTATTACGTTCTTTGATAAACCCATAAAACATAAAAACGAGTAAAACAAAAAATAATATACTAATTAAAAAGTTTTTGATTTCAAAAATGATGAGCGTATCGTATAGAGCACCATACCAAATATTTATAAATTTAGCAGGGTTATTTAGCAAAAGCATATCAAAAAATGGAATGCTCCAATTTTTAATGAAGCCATATGAACCGATATAAAGTTCTTCTTTTGGTACGGGAACCATGTAATTTCCTTCAAAATAAATATCTCTTAAAATATGTATGAATGACATGAAAGAAATACCTACAATTAGAACGGCTTGAAATATTAGTTTTAAGGAATAAGATGTATCGCTATCTAATGATTTTTTTAGTTTATACAAAAATAATATAAGCCATGGTAAAAGCATTATTACAGCATTATATTTTGTAAGTATTCCTAGAAGCGAAAAAATTGAAAATATAAATGCATTTTTAAAATTTGCTTCATCATTCCATTTTATTAAGTACAGCAATGTACACATCATAAATACAAACGAAAGATAATCATTTGTTATTAGAATAGTCATTTGTAAAAACTTTGGGAAAAAGCTATAAATAAGCATTGTAAGTAAAATAGATTCTTTTGAAAAATCTATTTTTTTTAGAATTAGTAGAATAATTGGTATGGATATAACATAATAAATTAGTCCTACATATTGTAAAGATTCAATTTTCTGCATAGGATTTAATGGAAAAATGTTTATTATACCTAAAAACAATGCAGAAAATATATAGTGAATAGGAGGATGATATGTTTGACCATTTGAATCTGTTGGAACAGAATGGCTTTGAAAAATATACATTGTATAGTATAAATGTCCATAATCTTCATTTTTGTATTTATTTAGATCAAATAAATTTGCGTAGTCTTCTGTCGATATTGGAATTCCCATTTCGGAATCAATTTGAGTATTATCATTAAGTGGAATTTTTTCAATAAGGTAGATTCTAAATAAAATAGATAATATTAATATTGGTAAAAACAATATAATAAAGATTTTTTTGGTCATATGATAAGGCTCTCCATATTTTTCTCAAAAATAAATTGATAATATTTTATATTAAATGTAAAATATTATCAATTGTAAAAGAAAAGAGAAATTATGAAAGATATGAAAAAAAGAAAAATAATTATTATACTTGCGATTATTATTTCGATATACACAATAGGACTTGTAAAAAAAGATTTCCAAAATGATACTTTTTTCAATATAAGCATAGGGAAATATATATTAGAGCATGGTATAGATATGAAAGAACATTTTGCATATACAGATGGTCTTTCGTATACATATTCGCATTGGGCTTTTGATATAGTATGCTATAAAATGTATGATTGGTTTGGCTTCCCAGGATTATATGGAATGACAATAATACTTGCAATTATTACTAATGTTGCAGTATTTGTATTTTCTTCTAAGAGATGTAAGAGTCCAGTTGCAGCTTTTATAATAACGATTATGATGTGTACAACTGTATATGAAGCATATGCAGCTAGATCTCAAATAATATCATTCATGTGTTTTATTGCAGAAATATACTGTATAGAGGAATTCATCGAAACAAGAAAAATAAAATATGGTTTATATACATGTATTTGTGCAGTGATTGTTGCAAATTTTCACGCTGCATCTTGGCCATTACTGTTAGTACTTATGCTTCCATATTTGGCATCTGCTTTTCTAAACCTTATTTCTAGAAAAAATATTTATCAAATGTGTGCAAATTATTCAAAAAGAAAGTTGGAGAAGAAAAATTTAAGTGATGAAAAGAAGAAAAAATATGAAGAAGACTACAATGATTATACAAGATTTGCAAATGAGGTAAAACCACCAAGGTTTTCAAGGATAATAACAAAAAAATCATACTATGGAATTGGGCTTGTGGTACTACTTATCGTGGTTTCAATTACAGGACTTATTACTCCGATAAAAGATGTACCTTACACATATATAATAAAATCAATGGTTGGCAAGTCAAATTTTGAAAACGGGGAAAAAAGCATAGAATTTATAAGTGAGATGTCTGCATTGGTGCCTATAGTAAACACATCATTTATAGTGTTTACGATTTTATTTATCGCCATATTTGGTTTTTTGCCAGTTAAGATAAAAGAAGAGCATGGTTTTTTGCTTGCAGGACTTTATATGATGTCGTTAATAAGTGTAAGATATATCTATATACTAGGATTTTTAAGCATATATGTTTTATCTGATATGCTTTCACAAGCATTTGAAATGTTTATAAAGGATGATATAGAAAAGCTTCAAGATATTCTATTAAAAAAAGTGGTTATTTTAGTATTGGTGGTAGTGACCTCTATATATAGCTTTTCAAAATTTCAAGAAAAATGGAATATCGACTATGTAGATGAAAAAAGGTATCCTATAGGAGTTGTAGAATACATAAAGAAAAAATTAGATTATAATAACATAAGAATATACAATGGTTATGATTTTGGAAGCTATTTGATGCTTAATAATATACCAGTGTTTATAGATTCAAGGTTGGATGTTTATTGTAGTGAATTTAACGATACAGATATATTTAGGGATTTTATATATGTTCAGTTTGGTAAAAAAAATTATGATGAAATATTTGAAAAATACGATTTTTCACACATTATATTGAAAAATGATAGTATAGTGAATCAATATTTATCAAAGGATTACAATTACAGGATAATATATCAAGATGATAATTTTAGCTTGTATGAAAGGAGAATATAATGAAGAAAAAGATTACAATAGCATTGTTTACATTATTGATTATTGCAGTACTTATAATATGTGGACTTGTGATGAAGGTAAAAAAATTGAGCATTCAGCTGCAGGAATTAACTTCAAAAGTAGAAGAGGATAGTAATCAAGAAAGCGATGGTATCGAAACAAATGAATTTTTACAATTCAATGTACCATTATATAAGGTTGAAGATGTTGCAATTGAAAAAGCTGTTTGTGCAAGTATGGCATTAGACATTGATTTTGTATTTGACTTAGATTCAGATGGTCAATTGGATAAAATATCTGTTGAGCTTTCTGAAACCAATAAGAAAATTATATTTAAACTCAATGGAAGAGAGTTTGAAAATGGAAAGGAAATGAATGGTGCAGAGCTATATTTGGTTGATTTAAACAAATTTGATAACTCTGTTGAAGTTGTTATATTTGATCAGGGCAATGACAATGATCCACACTATTTGGTATATGGAAAATCTGGTTCAAGGATGAAATTAATAGAAGATATTGAAGGAGCTCCTCTATACATTGATCAATCAGAACAGGTCGTTGCACACACCAACGGTCTTCCAAACACAAATCCTTTAGTATTTGATAAATATTATAAATTTGAGGATGGAACATTAGAAAAATATGATTTAAGTCCATCAAGAACTAATGGTAAATGGTTCACATCAAGTGGAAGTATATTTGCTTCAGAAGGTACAGATAAATATGAAAAGATAGCTTCTAGCAAAAACACAAATACCACATCAAAGAAAAATACTATAAAGTCAAATAATACAAAGAATAAAAACATGAAAAATGAAGTTGATGAAATTGATTTAGAAGAAGATGCACAACTTAGAAAACTTGGTGAAAATGAAAAATTTAAAATTTTAAGTTTTACTGATAATTTAGAAATTGAAGTTGAACTTGAAAATGGAGAAAAAGGGTATGTTATAAAACCTTAAACCCTTGCAAAACAACAGCATAAAATATTTTGCAAAAATATTTACTTTTAAATAAAGTTATGGTATCATTAAATGTGAAGGGTACTATTATTAGTACAATAAAGTAGTTATTAAATTTTGTGTTTAATATAAATCATAAAGAGGAGGATTTTATTTATGAAAGAAAACATGATAAGAATTATATCTATCATAATTCTTGCAGCAGTATGTGTTTGTGCGTTATCAACAACAATGGTAAGTAGAGCAGATGGTCCAATGAATTTTTCAGAAATTTCTTCTGATAATACAATAACAAATAATGCTACAGATACTACAGGTACAGCAAGAGCAGCTCAAAGAATTTTGCAAGCTATTTTAACTATAGCACAAGTTATAGGTGTAGGTGTAGCAGTAATTATGTTAATTGTTTTAGCTATTAAATACATATCAGCAGCACCAAGTGACAAAGCAGAAATCAAGAAGCATATGGTTGTATATATAGTAGGTGCAGTAGTATTATTTGCAGCAAGTGGAATACTAGAAATTATCAAGAGATTTGCAATTATGGTTAATGTAAATTAATCGCAAAAATGATGTAGGTTTCAAAGTACTTTAAAGTACAAAAATTAATTGAATAATACAATTTTTTATTCAGGGGGATGATTTTATGAGAAAGAATGTTATTAATTTTGTTGCTATGTTATTACTTGTAGTAATATGTGTTTGTGCGTTATCAACAACAATGGTAAGTAGAGCAGATGGTCCAATGAA
>CAYYBL010000013.1:27174-29827 GCA_964470175.1 uncultured Lachnospiraceae bacterium
TACTAGAAATTATCAAGAGATTTGCAATTATGGTTAATGTAAATTAATCGCAAAATGATGAGGGTTTTAAGGGGCAAAGAAGTCTTTAATATATTATTTCTATAATATAGAAGGAGGTTTGTAGATGATTAATAAAACTTTAAATTTTTTTAGAATAATAGTTGTTACATTGGTTTGTATAGTTGCCTTTTCAAGTGTAAGTAATGTATTAGCTCGTGATCCAGATGATCCTAGATTTCAGAGTGGTGGTGGCTCATCTAGTAGTGACACAATGACATTTAATGAGATTTCTTCTAATAATACAATTAGAGATGGTGCTACAGATACCACAGGTACTGCATCTGCAGCTCAAAGAATTTTGCAAGCTATTTTAACTATAGCACAAGTTATAGGTGTAGGTGTAGCAGTAATTATGTTAATTGTTTTAGCTATTAAATACATATCAGCAGCACCAAGTGACAAAGCAGAAATCAAGAAGCATATGGTTGTATATATAGTAGGTGCAGTAGTGCTATTTGCAGCAAGTGGAATACTAGAAATTATCAAGAGATTTGCAATTATGGTTGATGTAGCATAACTAATTTAACAATATAAAATAATTCTAAAATAAAGAAATAGGAGTATACTTTTTATGTATACTTTTATTTCTTTTTTGTTACATTTTTTACAAATACTCAACAATACTATAAATTTTCATATTTTAATGATAATATTAAAGCAAAGCTACGTGGGGTTATATCATTAATTTTTAGAGAATGCTAAAGAGTGATTTAACGTCATAGTTTACATAAAACAGTTGAAAATTATGGTAAAAAATTGTATAATATAATTAGATGTACTATTGGAGGTTACAATATGAGATTATTGGAAAAATCTGTAAATATTTTTTTTATATTTTTACTTGTCATATCACTATGTAGTATATGCTATTGTAAGTATGACTGGAAGAATACACTAACTACTACAACATCTCAAACTGCAGATGAAAATATTACAAATTCTTTTACCGATGTTGCAAAATCAGTTATTACTATAACTCAGGTTATAGGAGTGGGCGTGGCTGTTATTATGCTTATAGTACTTGGTATGAAGTATATGACAGCAGCTGTTGGTGAAAGAGCTGAAATAAAAAAACATTTAGTTATATATGTAGTGGGTGCGGTAGTTCTTTTTGCTGCATCAGGAATACTTGAAATAATTAAGAGATTCTCTGATATGGTGAATGAAGAATAAAAATGGAGAATGGTATGTTGAAGAAAAAAACAAAAAAGATAGTATGTATATTTATTTTAATTTTTATAATAATTACGCTTAGAAATAGATGTATGGCTGAATGGGGAAATGCTGCTATAAATATAATTGTGGATGATCATGAGGATTTAACAAATACATCTAATAGAGTAACGAAAGTACTTGGCAATATGGCTATTGTTACAAGAATTATTGGAGTTACGATAGGTATGGTTATGCTTATGTCTATAGGCATGAAATATATGGCAGCTGCACCAGGAGAAAAGGCAGATTTAAAGAAAGCGTTAATACCTTATGTAGTAGGAGCTGTTTTAATATTTGCAACAACTGGTGTTGTATCTATAATTATAGGATTTGCAGGACAAATTCATTAGTTTTATAGGAAGATGGTGATAGTAATTTGAAGTATAGAAGTTATAAAAAAATATTAGTAATAATCATTTCATTTTTCTTGATGATAACTTTTTTTGCAGATTTATCTCTTGCAAGTCAGACAGGATTAGATAGAGGTGGAGGTAAAAATGCATTTGAAGTAAATATTGATAATGAAATTGAAGATCCACTTAATGATATTGCAGGTACAGTGATTACCGTTACTCAGATAATATGCGGTGCTATAGCTATAGTGATGCTTTCAATTCTTGGAATGAAATATATGTATTCTTCACCAGGCGAAAGAGCAGAGATAAAAAAACATGCAGTTATATATGTGATTGGGGCATTTATATTATTTGCTGTCCCAGGTATCATAAGAATTATTATTGAATTTTCAGAAGTATTTGATAGATAATGAAAGGAAATGGGATGGTAAAGAGATTTTTTATTTTATTAATTGTAGTTCTTTTAGTGATTATAGCTGTCGATAGTTGTATAGAATCAGTATCTATTGCAGCATCTCATATCGACCCTGAAGAGTTGAGAGGCAATTTTCAGGGAAATGTTACTTATAATGAAATTAGAGGATTTAGAAGATCGATTGGTACAGTACTTGGTGTGGTTAGAATAGTGGGAATGGTTATAGCTATAGTTATGCTTGCTGTTATAGGATCAAAATACATGATGGCAGCACCAAGTGATAGAGCAGATTTAAAGAAATATATACCTAGATATGTCATAGGCGCTATGGTGCTATTTTCTGCATCGGCGATAGTTTCAATAGTAAGAGGATGGGTCTTGGAGTTTAGAGACGTATAACGGAAAGGAATTTGTATGAAGAGAATTATAACAAAGTTTATTATGATTTTACTTACAATCTTGGTTTTTTTAGCGGTTTTTAAATTGGAATCTTTAGCAGTAGATTTGGATGCTGTGACAGAAGCAATGCAGAATGTTACACAGTTTAATCAGGAAGATGTAAATTCAAACGCAGCAAGAACACTAAATTCAGGTATTGGAATTATAC
>CAYYBL010000014.1:0-29505 GCA_964470175.1 uncultured Lachnospiraceae bacterium
CCCTGCTTATTGCATCACCTATTGAAGCAGCAATTCTTTCTTTATTATTTGGAATTATTCCCGGAGTAAATGGTAGTTTAAATTTTCCAATCATAACCGGCTTTACCGGCTTAAAAAGCATAGTAACTGCAATCCAGTTTGTAATATAACCTATTAATGCTCCAATAAATAATCTTAAAATAATTGTATAATCCATATTTTTTCCTTCTTTTTACTTATCAAAAAACTTTTTTACTTCTTTTTTAAACTGTTCTCCTCTATCAGCAAAATTTTTAAACATATCAAAGCTTGCGCTTGCAGGTGAAAACAAAACTATATCGTCCTTTTTTGATAATTCATTTGCTTTTTTTATTGTCTCATCTAAACTACTACACCTAACTATTGGCATATCTTTACTTTCTTTCTTTAAAACATTTTTTACTGCATCTTCAATTTTATCAGATGTACTACCAAGTAAAACTAATGCTTTACACTTGTCTACTATATATGGTCCAATAACTGTATAGTCTAGGTTTTTATCATATCCTCCTGCAATCAAGATAATATTTCCACCATCAAATGATTTCAAACCAGCAATTGTCCTTGTTGGGCTTGAGCTTACACTATCATTATACCATTTGACATTTTCATTTGTTGAAACAACAAGTTCTAGCCTATGCTCAACACCGCCAAATGATTCTAATACATTATCAATACTTTCTTTTTTTACTAAATCAAATGTTGCAAGAATAGCTGCAGCAGCATTTTCATAATTGTGAATTCCAATAAGTTTCATTTTTTTTGTATCAAAGCTATAAATACACTCTTCTTCACGATATAATTTTATCTTTTTATCGTCATTATCATAAAATGCACCATCATTTAGCCTTTCTTTACTTGTGAAAAACTTATATTTTCCAACTGCCTCTTTATCAAATTCTCTAGTAATATCATTATCTTTATTAATTATTAATAATCCATTTTTATCTTGATGTTTGAAGATCTCTTTTTTACTATCTATATATTCTTCGTAATCTTTATGTATATTTAAATGATTAGGAGTAATGTTAGTCACAATTGAAATTTCAGGACTAACTTCCATATTCATAAGCTGAAAACTACTAAGTTCAAGTACAACAATATCTTCAGGTCTCATTTCTCCAATTTTATCAAATAAAGGTATACCTATATTTCCACCAAGGAAAACTTTATGGCCATCTTCTTTCAATATTTCAGAAATAATTGTTGTTGTCGTAGTCTTCCCATCACTTCCTGTAACTCCAATAACTTTTGAAGGTGTGAGTTTCAAAACCATTTCTATTTCAGTAGTAACAATTGCTCCTCTATTTTTTTCACTTGCAAGTTCTTCTCTAGTAGGAAGACAACTTGGTGATCTAAATATATAATCAAAACCATTTAGTTTTTTCAGACTATCTTTTCCAAAACTAAAATCAAAATTACAATCTAAAAGCTTATCTATAATTTTTCTATCAATATCATTTAATTCTTTATCATCAAATACTGTGACTTTTGCCCTATATTTATTCATATAATCAAGCAGTGGCAAATTACTTACACCAAGACCAATAATTGCAACTTTTTTTCCAATTAATGACTGATTAAACTCTTTTAGTTTTTCATTATTATATTTTTCCATCTTCTACCTACTCTTCAATATATTTTTTTAGGAATTTTCCTGTGTATGATTCTTCATTTTTACATATTTGCTCAGGAGTACCAATAGCAATTACTTGTCCTCCATCATCTCCACCTTCTGGTCCAAGATCTATAATATGATCAGCCGTTTTTATAAGATCTAAATTGTGTTCAATAACTAAAACTGTATTTCCTGTATCTACAAGTCTTTGAAGTATATCTACGAGTCTATGAACATCTGCTATATGAAGTCCTGTAGTTGGCTCATCAAGTATATATAATGTCTTTCCAGTAGCTCTTTTTGAAAGTTCTGTTGCAAGTTTTACCCTCTGGGCTTCACCACCTGAAAGAGTTGTAGATGGTTGGCCAAGTTTTATATATCCAAGTCCGACATCATTTAACGTTTTTAATTTAACTTTTATTCTTGGTATATTTGCAAAAAAGTCTAATGCCTCTTCTACAGTCATTTCTAAAACGTCTGCTATATTCTTTCCCTTATATTTTACTTCCAAGGTTTCTCTATTATATCTTTTTCCATGACAAACCTCACATGGTACATATACATCAGGCAAAAAGTTCATTTCGATTCTAAGCACGCCATCTCCTTGACATGCTTCACATCTACCGCCAGAAACATTAAAGCTAAATCTTCCCTTTTGATATCCCCTTATTTTTGCTTCATTTGATTCTGCAAATATTTCACGAATGATATCAAATACACCTGTATATGTTGCAGGATTTGAACGAGGACTTCTTCCAATTGGTGATTGATCTATATTTATGACTTTATCAATGTTACTTATTCCCTTTATTTCTTTGCATTTACCAGGTTTCTCTGTTGAATTATATAATTCTTTTGCCAAATTTTTATAAAGGACCTCATTTACCAAGGTAGATTTACCTGAACCAGAAACACCGGTCACGCAATTAAATACACCTAGAGGAATTTTTACATTTATATCTTTTAAATTATTTTCAGAAGCCTTTATTATTTCTAATGAATTACCATTTGATTTTCTTCTCTTCTTTGGAATAGAAATTTTCATTCTTCCACTTAAATACTTACCAGTGATTGAATCAGACACATTTTTTATTTCTTCAGCTGTACCTTCTGCTATTATTTTACCACCATGTACACCTGCACCAGGTCCTATATCTATAATTCTATCTGCGGCATACATTGTATCTTCATCATGCTCAACAACAATAAGGGTATTTCCAAGATCTCTAAGTTTTTTTAATGTAGTAAGTAATTTTTCATTATCCTTCTGATGTAATCCAATACTTGGCTCATCTAGTACATATAGCACTCCTGAAAGGCCTGATCCAATTTGAGTAGCAAGTCTTATACGCTGTGCTTCACCACCAGAAAGAGTACCTGCGCTTCTTGAAAGAGTAAGATATTCCAATCCCACATCTATCAAAAATTGAAGCCTTACATTTATTTCTTTTAGTATAGGATCTGCAATCATACTTTCTTTTTTTGATAGTTTTAAATTTTCTAAATAATTCATAAGTTGTTTTATTGAAAGATCAGTGATCTGATTTATATTTTTACTACCAACTTTTACTGCTAAAACTTCTGGTTTTAATCTTGCACCATTACAAGAAAGACATGGTCTATTACTCATATAAAGCTCATAAAATCTTCTCATACCATCAGATTTTGTCTCTCTATATCTTCTATCAAGAGTAACTAAAACACCTTCAAAGGCTTGAGTAAACATTCTTCTTCCGCTATACCCATCATATACAAAATCGATTTCTTCATCGCCTGTGCCATAAAGAATTTTTTTCATAAACTCTTTTGGAAGTTTTTTTATAGGCTTATTTTTAATATCTACACCATAATGCTTTCCGACACTTTCAAAATACATTTTTGCCATTGTATCGCCTTTTTTCATGGTGCTTGCTCCAAACGCTTTTACTCCATCATATAAAGTCTTATTTTTATCTGGAATAATAAGGTCTTCATCCATTTTCATTAAATATCCTATACCGCCACACTCAGGGCATGCTCCCATTGGATTATTAAAAGAAAACATTCTTGGAGTAAGTTCTTCAAAACCAATCCCGCAATCTGGACAGTTATAATTTCCACTATAAAGTTTTTCTTCTTTTCCAGGTACCTCAACTTTCACAAGTTGATCAGAATATTTCATAGCTGTTTCTATTGATTCAAAAAGTCTATTTTTTACATCTTCTTTTACAACAAGCCTATCCACTACTATATCTATTGCATGTTTTTTATTTCTATCAAGAGTAATATCATCTGTAAGCTCATGCATTTCTCCATCAATACGTACTCTTACAAATCCTTCTCTTTGCATATTTTCTAGAAGCTTTGTATATTCTCCCTTTTTGTTTCTAACTATAGGGCTTAATATTTGAATCTTTGTACCTTCTTCATATTCAAAAACTCTATCTACTATTTGATCTACAGTTTGCTTCTCAATCTTCTTACCACAATTTGGACAATATGGTGTTCCTGCTCTTGCATATAGTAGTCTCAAAAAATCATATATTTCTGTAACTGTACCTACAGTAGACCTTGGATTTCTTGAAGTTGTTTTCTGATCTATTGAAATTGCAGGTGAAAGTCCAGTAATGCTTTCTACATCTGGTTTTTCCATCATTCCTAAAAACTGTCTAGCATATGAAGATAAACTCTCAACGTATTTTCTTTGGCCTTCAGCATATATCGTATCAAATGCTAAAGATGATTTTCCAGATCCTGAAAGTCCAGTAATAACTACTAATTTATTCTTAGGTATATTAATATCAATATTTTTAAGATTGTGTTGTTTTGCTCCTCTTATTTTTATTTCATCATTCATAATATGCCCCTAATTCTATTTTCTAAGATTATACGTAAAATCGGAGATATTATATCATAATATCTCCGATAAAACAATCTATGTATTTTATAAAACAAGCCATCATAAACCAAATTGTATATTTATCTCATCTTGAACTTTTGCTAAATCCGAATCAATTATGTTTTGACTTTCAACTATTTCTTTTGTATACATAGAGCCATCTACTGTACCAAAATTTGCACCATAGATTCCACCAGCATTTAAGACTGATTTTACATGTCCTAAATTATAAGAATTGTATATAAAGCTATCTGTAGCATTTTCTCCACAAAGGCCTCCCACTTTTGCAGAACTTTCCCATTCAGATATAATATATCCTTTGTTGTTTGAACTTGAAATATTACTTTTGTTGATACCACAAATACCACCGACTTCATCTTCAGTTGCTTCAACTCTTATTTCGTTGCTACATCCATCAATATTTCCAAGGTCATAGTTTATACCGCGTGATTCCACCTACTATTTTAGTTCCCTTTATATAAGAAGATGTATCCTTTTCTGTCTTTGAAGCAGAATTCTGAATCTGTGACTTATTAAATCCACTTATACCACCTACAAATTCTTCTCCTTCAATTTTAGAATCTACATTAGATGAATTTACTATCTGTCCTCCAAAAAATGATATACCTACAACACCACCAATGTAATTTTTACCCTTTATCGTTCCACAGTTTTTCGAACTAACAACTGCACTATTATTGTTCATATATCCACAAATTCCACCTGCAAAATTTCCCTCTGATATTGCAGCTGAATCTTCACCCATTGTACAATTCTCAATCCATGAGTTTTCTTGCGAAACTCCACATATACCACCAACTTTTTCTTTCGCATTTATTTCTGTATCGACAACACTACAATCTAATATTTTACCACTATTTAATCCTGCAATACCTCCTACACATGTATTTCCTTTTATATAGCTTTTTTTGATAGTGATTCCCTGGATGATTCCACCATTAAATCCAACTAATCCCAAATAATCCTTATCTGATTCTATATAAATACCTCTTATATTTACATTAGTTGCAAGTATTGTTCCTGCAAATCTTCTAAGATCTGCCTCTATCACATTTGTATTTTCTTCTGGGACAACCTCTGCATCACCAATAGTTTTTTCTTTTTTCATGTTTTCAAGTTTTGACTGATCTATTTCACTTAAATAAGCAATTACCGGTTGCCACATGTTTCCTTCCCATGTGCCATCCTCCTTTTGCCTTCCACCAAAATCTAAATTTTTTCTTATAGTAATAGTCACTCCCGCAAAATTTCTTTCACCAGATGTCACCATGTCAGATACCCATTTTAGTTCGCTTGGAGAATAAATATTTATATTTCCTACCTCATCAACAGCAGGTGCAACAGAAGATCCATCCCATGGAACAATTCTTCCTTCTACAATTTCACCATCATCATAAATTGTATATTCTTTTCCATCTTTAGAAGCTATACATGTATCTGGTTTTAAGTTTTCTACGATAGTTCCTCCAAACTCTTGAGCAATCATTTCTAAAGTCTTTTTTTGAGGTACAGTTTCTTCACTCGCTTGTTCATTGCTTTCTAAAACCACTTCTTCATTATTACCATGACTTTTTATCGAAGATATCCTGTAGGTAAAATAAAACATAAATATAATAAATAAAAATATAATGATTGTGACTACAACTTTTTTCTTATTCAATCTGTCCTTTGACATTTTTAATACAAACTCCTAATCTATAACTTTTTCTTTTGAGCTAAATAACAAAACTTAGACATAACACTTGTTGGTAGTATTTTTGCTGCAAAAATTGAGATTTTTACTCCGCACTGTAGGAATGATGATAAATTTATTTTTAAACATTTTCGATACTGCATATTTTGCGACATATTCACTACTTACTCCGCTTGAGACTAAACCTGACACCTGCTGTTTTACTAAAATTAGTATCTACAGGTCCCGGACACAAACAGGAAACCTTTACATGTGAATGCGCTACTTTAAGTTCATATTTTATAGCTTGCGAAAGCTTTACTACATAATTCTTAGTTGCATAATATGTGGCCATAAGTGGTCCTGCCATAAATCCAGCAATTGATGCAACATTCATGATATAGCCCTTATCATTTTTTTGCATATCTTGCAAAAAAAATTTTGTCAAAATATGAAGAGCGGTAATATTTGTATCAATCATAGATAATTCTTTATCCAGATCACCCTCAACAAATTCTGAGCAGAGACCAAATCCAGCATTATTTATTAAAACATCAATAATTCCAAATTCATCAATTACTTCTCTATGAAGTTTCAAACATGCATTTCTATCTGATAAATCTACAGATTTTACTGAGCACTTTTTTTTATATGTCTTTTCTATGAAATCTTTTGTATCATTTAATCTTTCTACATTCCTTGCAACCAAAATAATATCATATCCTTTTTTTGCAAGTTCAATAGAAATATCTCTACCGATACCGGAAGATGCACCTGTCACGAGAGCAATCATATTATCCTCCTTTTAGTATCCAGGTTTTTCAAGTAAATGAAACATATTTTTCTTATATTCTTCAACACCTGGTTGATTAAATGGATTGACTCCAAGTAAACTACCTGACATAGCACAAGTAAGTTCATAAAAATAAATAAGTTCTCCCAAATTTTCTTCATCAATTCTTTCTATTTCTATTAAAACATTTGGAACATTTCCTGAAACATGTGCTTTTATAGTCCCTTCCATTGCTTTATTATTTATATATCCCATTGTTTTTCCAGCTAGATAATTTAAACCATCAAGATTTTGATCATCACTTTGTACTTTAATCTCAGAATAGTTTTCATTAATCTTTAAAACTGTTTCCATAATATCTCTTCTTCCATCTTGTATGTATTGACCCATAGAATGTAAATCTGTCGTAAAATCTACACCTGCTGGAAATAGTCCTTTTCCATCTTTTCCTTCACTTTCTCCAAAAAGCTGTTTCCACCATTCAGTAAAATAGTGCATTTTAGGCTCGTAGTTTGAAAGAATTTCAATGGTTTTTCCTTGTTTATATAGTTCATTTCTAACAGCAGCATATTTATAGCAATCATTTTCATCAAGTGATTGTGTAGAATACTTATTCTGAGCTTTTCTTGCTCCTCCAATAAGTTTATCTATATCTACACCAGCAGTAGCAATAGGTAATAATCCAACTGCAGTAAGTACTGAATATCTTCCACCAATATTATCTGGTATAACAAATGTCTCATACTTTTCACTATTTGAAAGTGTTTTTAATGCACCTCTTGATTTATCTGTAGTTACATAAATTCTTTTTCTTGCTTCTTCAACACCATATTTGGTTTCAAGCACTTCTCTAAACACTCTAAAAGCAATAGCAGGTTCTGTAGTCGTACCAGACTTTGAAATAACATTTACAGAGATATCTTTATCAGAAAGATAATCAAGTAAATCATTTAAATATACAGGACTTAAATTGTTTCCAGCATACACAATTTGAGGAAATTTTCTATCAGAAGTAGCTAAAGAATTAACAAATGTATTTGACATAGCTTCTATCACTGCTCTAGCCCCAAGATATGATCCACCTATTCCAATTACTACAAGTACATCTGAATCTCTTTGTATTTTTTTTGCAGCTTTTTTAATTCTATTAAACTCCTCTTTATCATAATTAGTAGGAAGTTCTAGCCACCCTACAAATTCATTTTCATCATCAGCATTTTCATGTAGTTTTTGATGAAACCTTGCCACTTTCTTTTCATACTTATCAATCATTTCTTGGCTAATGCCAGTATTTTTAAAATTTATTTTTACCATTGCACACATCCTCCTCACTTGTATCATAATATCATTACAAATCAATTTGTTAAATAATAAATGAAAATTTTAATATTATTTTTTTGTTACAAACCAATAAACAAGACTTTTTTCACAATTTATTCCTAAATATAGCGATTTTGTGATATAATATAAATAGCATTTATTTGCAAACAAGTTCATCTTAAACAAAAAGCAAAACATTGGAGGAAATCATTATGAAAAATTTTGTTAAGAATTACAAAAACGATAAAGAGTATCTTGCCGGAATTGTAAGATACTACATCGAAAACGCTGTTAACATGGAGGATGCTGCCGATCATTTCAGTATTACTACTTCAAATGTCCGGGCGGCAATACGAATTTCAATTATTCGTAATTATGTTTCGTTCAATGATGCCGTAAAAGTATTTGTAAAATCTTCGGCAAACCAGGAGGAACATACTAAAATGGTTGTAGCACCAAAAACAAAGAATTACTATATTGGCCTTATCAAAGAAAGATATGCTTGGTTAAAAGAGCATATCACAGAGGATGATATCCGAGAAGTTATGAGGGCATACCGAAACAAAGAAAGTATAGAACTTTCCCATCGTGAGCTTAATCTTTTTATCAAACGGGCTGTCGCTCATGGCATAGCAACAGATGAAGAAGTCTTCGACATATTCACTGTAAACCTCGAGAAAATTGATTGTCCGTTAAAAAAGATACGTACGATACGTATGCTGGAAGAACTCTTACAGCTCCGGAGTAGTATTCAAAATACCAAGAAAAAGCTCCGTGAAATTAAAGAGAAACTTCACAATTATGACAGTGTTTATGGAAGCGGTGATGAAGCTCCTTCTAAGGAACAGTTGGAAAAAGAGAGAGATGGACTTGAGGATGGTCTTCGCAAATTATTAAGTACTGTATGAAGAATATCCGGAAATAAGCTCTTGCTGAAAAAGCAAGAGCTTATTTTTATACAACAATAGAAAAACAAATGTAATTCTTATCATCTATCGAAACTGATATTTTTCCTCTATTTGACTCTATTATAGATTTTGCCATTGAAAGTCCTATTCCATAACCTTCTTTTGCATTGTTTCTAGAAGGATCACCTCTATAGAATCTTTCAAAAAGTTTTCCGATTTTTTGTTTGTCTTCATCACTACCATTATATGGATTTGAAATATCAACCCTTGTTTGTCTTCCTTGTTTGTATGCTTTTATAACTATATGTCCATCATCTTCAGTATATTTTATAGCATTATCAAAAAGAATAGTGAGTACTTGCTTTATAGAATCCTCATTTGCATGCATAGTAACATCATTAGAGTCATCAAATTCAATTTTTCTGTCTTTTGATAATGCTTTAAATTCTTCTATTTCATCATTTATGTCTTTTGTAATTGAAAAATTGGTCATACTCAATTTTTCTTTTTTCACATCATAATTTGCTAGACGAAGTAAATTTTTTACAAGTTTATCTAGTCTTTTAGCTTGGTTTTCTATACTTTGTACCCACTCTATATCATCTGTCATGGTCATCTCAAGTACTTCACAATCAGCTAGTATTACAGCTACCGGAGTTTTTAGATCATGTCCAGCATTAGCAACAAACTTTTTCTGCTTTTCTATATTTTCAGCAATTGGACCCAAAGCTTTTTCGGAAAGCACAGTTGTGATAATTAAAGTAATAATCCAACCAATTATAATGATTGCTTGTGCTTTAAGTGTACTATTATCAAAATTTTTAATTTCCTTTGTAGCATCTAGAAAAACTACCAAATAACCATAGTCTTTTTCGGAAACCATATATCTAAAATTTGCATCATAATCACTATGTTTATTTGAATCCATAGCCATCTCTGCCATTCTTTGAGCATCGCCTTCATTTACAGACACAATTTTTTCCATATATGTTTCAATTATTCTTTTATCTTTATCAAATCTTACGTAAAAATACCTCGTAGAAAACTTTGTTTCGGCATATAGTAAAAAATTTTCAGATGCTTGTGTACTATCATACTCTGGTATATCTCCATCATTTGAAATAATAAAATTCAATAATCCATCTAGCTGGCTATTCATTTGAATTCTGTTATTTACAAGAATTATACCAAATATCATTAATGTGACTAAAATAAAAGCAAGCATAGCAGTCGCTACAAATTTTTTTCTTAAACTACCAAACATAGACGGCTTCCTCATTTCACTATAATTTTTCTATAATAAATCCATTTTTATCATTTATTTTCACATTTGCATCAAGAGCAGAAAATTTATCTTGCAAATATGAAATATACATTTTCACATTTGCTTCATCATATTTTTCTTCTTGCCAAACTCTACTTCCTAGTTCTACCTTAGAAATTCCCTTATCCTGACTTTTTACAAGAATTTCTAAAATATTGCTTTCTTTATCATTTAGTTGAAATGTAGTATTATCTTTACTTATCTCTGACTTTTCCATATCAAACACAACATTTCCAAGATTAAAAATATGTTCTTTATTTTCATTTTTTCTTGTAAATACTCTTATTCTTGCAAGCAATTCTTTCATATTGAATGGTTTTGTAAGGTAATCATCTGCACCAGCATCCAAACCTTCTACTTTATCATCTACTTGTGTCTTAGCAGTAAGAAGTATTATTGGAGTATCCAGCCCCATCTTTCTCATCTCTTTTAAAGCTTCAATACCATTCATCACTGGCATCATTATATCCAAAATAATGACATCATATGTATCCTGTTTTGTGGCTTCTAGTGCTTCTTTTCCATTTTGTACGAGCTTCACCTTATATTTATTAATTTCTAATATTTTCTTCTCGGCTTTTCCAAGGTCTTTCTCATCTTCAGCAATGAGTATTTTTTCAAACATAACAACAATCTCCTTTAGCTTTCATTATTAATCATCTTTCTTATAGTTTGCATATTTAAGTCTGTAGTAGCTATTTGATCAGCACATCTTTTTAGTTCTTCAGCTATAAGCTCTGGATTTTCGATATTTTTCTTGTATTTCATTTGATGCTCTAAACTTGACCAAAAATCCATTGCAATGGTTCTTACTTGAACTTCTATGAAGATAGGATATTCATCTCCTGCAATATCCAAGACCAATTTAAAAACTATATGATAACTTCTATAACCATTTGGCTTTGGATCTTTGATATAGTCCCTTTCTTTAACAACCTCCAAGTCTTTACTTTTTTTGAGCATCTCAACTACTTGATACACATCATCTATGTATGAACATACTATTCGTACTCCAGCTGCATCATATATTTTTGAAAGTGCATTTTCAAGAGTAACTCCAAACCCTTTTCTTTTAAGTTTTTCTTTCATACTTTCTTCTGTTTTTATACGTGTAGTAATATACTCTATAGGGACTCTCTCATTACGAGCAAGTTTGTATTTTTTTATAATATCTATTTTTGCAAGCATTTCTGCTATAGCACCTTCTATTAAAACTATAGATTCTTTATAGAATGAATCTTCCATTTATATATCAATTCTCCTTTCGATTCATCTTCCACTTTGATAATTATATCATAAAATATTAAATCATTATTAAAATTCACAACATTTTCATTTATCAAATAAAAAGAGCTTGTATAAGCTCTTTTTACTTTTTTAACCATTTTCATTAAAATTAACTATAATATCCGAATCACCCTCTTCAATGGTAACTAGATATATGTGATTTTCATCGATATTTTCAATCACATTATTTAATACTTTCTTATTATTTCCTAAATCATTTTTTACACTATCAATTTTTGTTTCTACGCCATCTTTATCAATATATTTAACGTCAATTCCAATACTTGTTAGTTTTTTTTGGACAATATTTTCAAGCAAACTCTTTACATTTTTTCCCATCTTCTTTCCTTCATATGCTTTTAAATTCTGTCTCTCATACTGATTAAATTTTGAAATAACTATATCTGATAAATATCCGTTTTTACCATATTCGTTTATAGCGTAGTACTCACTCGTAAGCATTCCTTCATTCATGGTTCCATCATCTAAAAAATCATTTTGTAAATTTCTGTATTTTATATAAACTCTTTCTTTTCTATTTTTATTATTTTTTTCAATTTCTTTTATAAGTCCAATATAATCTTGTACTGTATATGTATCACCAATTTCTTTTTTTTCGTATTTTAAGAATTTTGAATTAAAATGTTTTTTATCTATATTTCTTAAGATGATACATATACAAATAACACAAATAACAGCTATAATACCTATAATAATAGCTCTGTTTTTATCTATTTTTTTCTTCTCAAATTTTATCATATGTATTGCTCCATATTTTTTATAAGGTTATTATAACACAAAAAAAAATTCAAATACCATAATTTTTAAAATAAATTATTGACATCACTTTTTTAAAATAGTATAATGAGTTTTGTTAAGGGCTACCAGATATATCATGCAGATGTGGCGGAATTGGTAGACGCACAGGACTTAAAATCCTGCGGACGAATAATCCGTGCCGGTTCGATTCCGGCCATCTGCACCAAAAAGACGAGATGCAAATCTCGTCTTTTTAAATTCTTTATTATTAATTATCAATTCTGATTGGTTTAGTTCCTCTTGTTAAATCTATAATTTTACTATAGCATAGTACTATAATAGCAAATACTATAAGTTTTATAATTTGTTTCTTTGCATGTATTATTTTACCTTCTACTTTTTTAATTTCTTCTTCCCTATTTTCTTTCTCTATCTCTCCAGTTTGCAATTTATTATATTCTCTATTTGCTTTGCTAAGTTTTACAATATTTACAATCAAATATATAAAGAACACTATAATGATAGTTATTTGAATTATTGTAATTGCCATTCCTATTTACCTCTTATATTCCATGTGAACCATTAAATATCATTCCTAGTTGGATGTCAGAAATATAAACATCATTATTATTCTCTCCTGGATAGCTATCTATTACTTCTACTCGTACTTCTACTGGTTTAGAAGCATTTTGAGTATAATCAATATCTATAAATTGAGGAGCATACGTGTCTTCTAATACTTTTGTATATGTTTTATCTCCAATTGTTATTTTAATGGTTTTTGCTCTAGCGCATGAATTAAACATTTCTTCAGATTCATTATTTCCATTTAATATCATCAATCCTGTAACTTTAAAAGTTAAGTCTTTAGCAAGTGGCAAATCAGAAAACTCTTTAGATTCTCTTAATTGTCCATGTGCCAAATCATAATTCTGATATTGGAAAGTTGTGTCTTCTTCTATGGTTTTTGAACTATACACATTATCATGACCATACTTTTCCACAACTTTTTCATTGTCAAATGAGCATTCATCATATACAGTTGCTTTTAGTTCTATCTTATCTTCATATGGCATAATTTCGTAATTATCATTTTCAATATTAGTATATTGTTCATAATTAGATTCAACATGCATAAAAGCCGTGCTATCTCCTATTCCACAATAGTATCCTAATAAAGCAACATAATCTATTACATATGAAATATCTCCATCATTATGATCTTTTGCATAATTAAAACATGCATTTACTGATTTTGGATTAAAAGCGTACAGCTCTATATCATCATTTTCTTCACGATTTTTAAAAACTTTATCCCAATCGCTTAATTCATCAGCATTTTCTTTTTTTGATTCTTCTTCAGTTTTTTCATCATATATTTCAGTCTTTTTATCCTTTTCTTCAGATACATCTTCTTCTACGCTACTGCCATAATATTCTTTGTAGAATTCAGCTTTTTTAGCCTCCATATTATATAAATAAACTGCACAAGCACATAGTATAATTAGTAAAAATAGTGTAGCAACAAGTAATATCTTTTTTTGTTTAGAACTTTCCATATTTCTCCCCTTATACATTTTTTATATTATTATTTAATCATTAAATATTTCAAAAATCAATTAACCTTTTTACCAAAACAGAATCGGCCAGGGTAGAATTCACTACCTTGGCCGATTTTTTAATCAATTTGTCGTATTACTTTTACGAAATAGTATGTATCTCCAATTTTTGATACCTCTACTTCATATGCTTCCCCCTTTTCCATCTTGTAAAAATCCCATGCATTAATAACCGTAATTATCTTTCCATCAATTACCACATTTTGAAAATATGGTCTCAGGCTTATGGATGTGTCAGTGACTTCTCCTTGAACAATCGTAATGTCTCCATGCCTGATGTTCAAATTGATGATCATAACGAGAATAATCAGCACCGCAAACAGTACCAATACCCGACCAATTGTAAACTCAGAATTATTCTGCCTTCTCATGTTTGTCTCCTATTCTGAACAGGTTTACTAGTAATATGATAATCACTCATTATTTGAGTGTAAAGCGAAAAAACATCTAATTCATATCTTACACTTATATTATATAAGGTTTACATAAAATTGTCAAGAATGTAGCAGGTTCCTTTTTTGTGCTTCAATTTTAAAAACTATTATTATCACATTGTGATATGTTTACATTTTATGTAAAATAATGGTATAATATAAGAGATGAATGGGTTGTATCTATGTTTCATCAGTAGATACTTGCCAACTATATGAGCTATTGCTCAAGGAGGAAAGAACATGTTCGTGAAGTGTAAGATATGTGACGGTAAAGGATACTATGTTCCTAGAGGTTGGAGTATCAGCTTTTTCTGCAGTTCTTGTCACGGAATAGGTGGTTTTGACGTTCCAGAGAGCAAAGAACTTTGTCCTAAATGTGGTGAAAGTGGCCAAATCACCGAAATTTCCGAATTCGGTTTTGGAATTGAAATTCCTTGTGAAAAATGCTCCGGCACTGGTTTCATCGACAAGACTGCATAAGGAAAACCATTCCCAGGCATAGCCTAGGAATGGTTTTTTTTATACAAAACTATTCAACAAATTTGAGATACTATGATTATAAATCATGTTCTCCATCATCTACATCAGAACTTCTTTTTTTTTCTGTACCATGCATTCTATCTATCGCATGTGTATATGCAGCTTTAAAGTCATCTACTTTTTTGTCTACAGAATGTTTAGCTTGAGCTTCTTCACTTATTTTTGCTCTATCAAAAGTACGCTCTCCAGAAACAACACTATGTATTGCATGTGCAAGAGCTTCACTATCTTCAACTGGAACCAATATTCCAACTCCATCATGTACAAAGTCTGGAAGTCCGCCTTCGTTTGTGGCTATAACAGGAGTACCACATGCCATAGCCTCAGCTGCAACTAATCCAAATGGTTCTCTACGTGATGGTACAACACTGACATCAGCAACATTAAGTATATTTTTTAATACTGATTGTGGTTGATTTCCTAAAAATACTAAATTCTTAGCTCCTACTCTTTCGGCTTGAGCTTGTAATTTCCCACGAAGTTCACCATTTCCAGCAATTAGTGTAACTGTATCATCATCTTCGTATTGAGGTATGGCATCAATTAATACATCAACACCTTTGAAATCTGCTAACTTACCAACAAATGAAACAACATGTTTGTATGGTTTATCTATACCCAAACTTTTAAGTACTGTAGCTCTATCTAATGAAGTATCTCGTACAAATATGCCAGTATCTACTCCATTTTTGATACAAACTGCATTTATATCTTCGCCTAATATTTGCTTAGCAAGATTATGGCTATCTTCTGATATGGTTATAATTGAATCAGCATATGAAGAAGCTTTCTTTGCCCATTCACGACCCCAATTAACACCTGCTTTTTCTTCATTAATGATACCCATTAAATCTGTACCATGGCATGTAATTACCATAGGAATATTATGTTTTTTGCATGCCTCTGCTGAAAGACCAGCTAGTGTCCAAACATGCTGTGCATGAACTATATCTGGCTTAAATTCTTTTATAGCTCTTTCTATCTCTTCTCTAAATTTATCTTCATATTCTCTTCTTTGGTCATCTGTCATATCCATAAAATTAAATACGCTACGTGGGTGTGTTGTGAAACATGGAAAATTCATATCACTTTGATTAACACCAGGTATAACTTCTTCTCCCTTAAAGAATACTGGATACATTTCCACTCCATCGTAATGTTCATATTCTGAACGATTTTCAGGAAAAACCATTGCAGCCTTATCTCCATGCTTTACTAGACTACGAGCTAGATTTGCCGAATAAACTCCACTACCAGATCCTGAAGGTGGAAAATGATTAACTATTAACACATTCATAACTGTCTCCTTACATCTAAAATCTTATAGCCGTACTTTATCATGTTTTAATCTAATTTACAAGCTTTTTATTATAATTTTTCTGTTTTAAATGTGCATTTTTTGTGTCCTAATCACAATTACTTCATTTCTGCTTCTTCAATTGCCTTTTTTATCACCCCTTTGATGTACTCATCTTTCCCATATGTATATTTTCTTCTTTCATTTTTATATTTTTCAAATAATTCTAATTTCAAAGCTTCGTACCTTTTTCTTTCATCTTCATGTAAATTCATATAATCCCTAAACATAATTGAAGTGATTCCATTCATATCACCAGTTTGATATACATGAATAAGTGCTTTAACTTTTCCATCCTCTTCTTTACGAACCAAGTAATCTCCACCCATTGTTGGTTCTTTTTTTACTGTGTAAGTTTCGTTTTCAACACATTCTTCTGTATACTTCTTGAAATCATCTAAATCATCTGTCTGTATCAAAATATCAATAATTGGCTTTGATTTTATTCCTTTTATACTTGTACTTCCCACATGTTCTATTGATGATATTTTTCCTTTATAAATACGTAATAAGTTATTTTTTTCTTCTTCATAAATTTGAGCATATTCTTCCATATAATCCAAAAGCTCTAAATGATTTTTTGTTAAACCAGCATTTTTCATAATACATTTCCTTCCTTCATATTATGTGTTTTGATGATATCACAAAAAAACAATCCCAACAATCAATATTATTCAAAAATTCTTTTTTATAGTAAGAAACTCTCATTCTTGAATTTTATGTAAACTGGTGGTATAATATATTTGTCAAGTGATAGTCTTCGACCTCTCTTGACAACACTGTTTCAATCAACTTAGTTAATAATTTAGGAGGAAAAAAGTAATGAAGATGACCCGTGACGAAGCTAGAATTTTTTTGTACGATGAACTACTGCCCACGGTAAGAGTTTCAAAGCCCGCTGCGCTTCATACCCTGATTGAAGAACTTGGCACTCTTGAGGAAGCACTCGTAAGTGGCAATAGCACGCAGGTGCATGACATTGCAAACTATATTTCACAGATCAGTGGTTTGCAGAATGGTGCGCAGCTTGCTCAGCATATCACGGAGAAGATTTGACGAAGAAAGACAGCCCATAGCTATGGACTGTCTTTTAATTTTTTTTTAAATTTATTTATATATTGAAATGAAATTTTTTTTTAGATATAATTATTTGTGTTCGGAGGAATATATGGAAGGAATCATTGAAAGACTTGGTACTACAGTAATAGATAGTGAAATTGTAAATCTCGATAATGCACCTATTGAAAGACTTACTCTTTTAAAAGAAAAACTTGAACTTAGACAAATGCAAATTAGAAATGAGATTGATGAGATCCTAATACGTGAAGAAGAATTAGTTGAAGTAAAAAAATCCAATCAAATAAACCTAATATCTTTGCTGAATGAATTAAATAATATACAGTCTCAAATCTTAAAAGTTTTAGTTGCAATATTTAGAAATAAAGCAGATGATAAATTGCAATTCATTAATAATTTTCGTATATCTCATATCAAAGAATTAGCAAATAAATATAAACAACCTATCGATTTAGCAGATTCTGCTCTTAATGAATATAACGATAGTTTGAATGTTTTAAAAAATGAATACTATACGGATGAAAAAATTTGGCTTTCTTTATCATCTGAATTTCAATGTACTGAGTTTGACATTCTTACATATATTGCAAACTTAGAAAATGAGCTCGCTAGTAATGAATCAGATATTGGAAAAAGAAAAGATATAAAAAAGACTATTTCAGAAAAAAGAAAAATGCTTAATACCTGTAGAGAATCTGATAAGCTATCTCAATTCTACATATCAAAATGTTATGATGATTTTTTAAATGTTGTTAGTTCTGTCTCAGAAGATACAGATTTGGCAAAAATTGATAGCAGCCAAAATGTTTTTGCAAAGATATTTCTCAAAATTAAAGATAGGATTGGAAAAAGAGAAAGTTTTAATCAAAATGCGATAAAACCACTTCATACAAAAGCTGACAATATTAAAAAAACAATCATTCCAAAAATAAAAGATGAAAGAATGAATGATGTTATTTCAAAATTAAAAATAATATATGGAGAATAATAACAATGGTGGATTTGGAAAACAAAGCTGAATATTTAATTAAAAGTGCTAAGTATGGTAATATTTCTTCTATAATTGATGGCGTATCTTCTTTAAAAAATAGACTCATCTCAACTTTAGAAGAAAACACTGACAAAGATACAGAACAGTCAGAAAGAATTGTTGACATTGAAAAAGAATAAAATCAAAAAGGGACTTTATAGTCCCTTTTTTAAAACAATTTGCTACCACTCACATCTATTTGAGAAATAAGGATTTCACGAAGTGCATTCAGTATATCCTTGTATAAACCTTGACTTACAAGATACCTCTTATTTTTCTTTAATATTTCTATAAGCCTTTCTACTCTACTGTTTTCTATAAAGCTTATAGAGTTCATTTTTTGACTTATAAGTCCTATACATGATTCTCCATACTTCTCTTTATCATCACTATCATAAATAATAGTATCTTCTTTTACATCAAATATATCTTTATTTCTATAAAAGACTTTAATCTCATCAAAAAACTTTTCTTCGGCATCTTCATTCATATTTTTTTCAAATAAAGAAACATTTCTAATAAAATCTCTTGTTGTTGCATTATGATATCCTATATCTGTAAATCTAAGAGATCTAGCAGATTTATCCCTACTATCAACAAGTGTTAAATATCTTTCAAATATAGAAAATGCACTTTCATTTTTCTCTACAGCAAGAGTATCAAGTATCACTCTATAATTTGTTTTTTTATCATTTCTATATCTTCTAATAATATTTTTTATCCACTCAATGTCTTTTATCGTACCAGTTACAATAATATTTGTACCTGGATACTCTCTTAATATTGTTTCTTGTATAATGTAATAAATTTCATAAGATGTTTGATTCGTTTTTTTTGCATACTCTTTATCCAACATCGTTTCTGGAAGTCCTGTAATAAAATCATGATAATGCCTAAATATATCCATATTTAAAATCACATAATTTCTATTTGGTTCCATGAGTTTAAGCTTTCTTACAAGTATGTCTTTTCCAGCACCCGTTGGAGCTCCAAGAATTATTACTTTAGCAGATTGTCCTTCTTTTTTTCCTTTAAGATTATAATTTCCGACTATTTGGGAAAGAAGTTTTGCATGTGATGCATTCAAATATTTTAAACTTGCACCTTTTTTCTTTTCATCTCTAATTATTTCTTGAATCTTTATAGTAAGATCATCAAAACTACTCATCTAATGTAACTCCATATTTCTTTAGTATTTTTGTAAAATCATTTAAATTGCATGAATACAATGCTTCTCTATCATTTAATAAATCTGATAGTTCCGATTTAAAACTTTCTTTTTCTTCACTTTCATCATTTGTAATAATTTTAATGTTTGTATCAGCTATTTTTCGATTTAATATATCCATTATAATTGTAAAATTAGTATTATTATTATTCATCAAAATCCCCCTAAACTAAGGTAATAAAGAACACTCTATATTGGTTTTTCCTTGAAGTTCTCCATTTTTATACTTCAAGATGCTAACATCTGGTTCACCTTCATAATAAGGTATTTCAACCAATACTTCCATAATACCATCATTATCCACATCAATTATTTGTACATTACTTATAGATAGATAATATTCTGAATTTGAAACATCAGTCTTCCATTTACTTTTTTCTATTGATGCAAGGTCTGCAACTTTCACTCCCTTTGCATCAAACAAAGAAATTTTTGAAAAACCACTTGTCTTATTTGCAAGTATAAGAATGTATTCATTTGTTTGATTTCCATCTAAATCACAAATCATGGTTTTTACTGTATCATAATCTGCAAGTTTTGGATTTGCATCTGAAATTACTGTAGGTACAGTATTTACTACTTTCACCTCTCTAGGTATAGCATTATAATCTTCAGATATAGCAATCTTTCCAACATTATCTATTCTGGCAAGTCCCTCGTAAATTGGAGATGAAATTGTACCAAGTGATGAATTTTTAAAACTATAATTTTCATAATTATAATACGTGATAACATACTTATCGGCTGCATCTTTAGTATTATCAATATATTTCAAGGCAACTTTATCCATCTTAGAAGTATCCAAAACAAGTCCATCATACAAAACTACTAATTCTTCATTTAATGTTTTCTTTGTAGTATTTGTCGGTTCTGTTACCACAGAATTTGTAGAATCAGATACAGAATTTGTAATCACAGAATTTATCATTTCAGCAATAGAAGTATTTACTTCCTTCAATACATTTTCATCAGCTTGATCTATTGCATTTAATAAATTAACATCTAAATTAGAAACTAGGTTTTCATAGCTATCTTTTTCCCTGTGAATCAAATAATAAGTAAATGCACCTGTACCAATTATAATTATCGCTAGAATAATTAAAATAAATTCGCCTACTGTTCCCACTCTAACTTTATTTTGATTTTGATTTTGTTCTTTTTTATTTTGTTCTTCTGATTTTTTCTCATCCATTAGAAATAATATGTAATCCTTTCTATATTATATAATCTTGGAAGTATTTACGTAATCTACAATTCTTGCTATCTCATTTGCCATAGTATCTTGATATACTGGCTCTGGCTCATCAGATGGCAATACATCATATTTATACTTTTTCAAAAATTTATATGTATCTGCCTCGATTACATCAATCTTTGACATTTTTTTGCCAGCTGGAAGATTCTGTCCATTCCTATTTTGAATGATTTCTTGAACTCTTGATTCAAGTATGACATAATTTTTTCTAAGCTCAGCCGCTATAGATTTAAGTTCAAATACTTCTTTTGTAACTAAATAATCATCTTCATTCTCATTTACAAACATCACTATTTCAGCCATAAGCTCATGAATGCTATAATTATCTGTAAGTCGAAGTTTGCTTGAAAGTTTTTTTCTTATTGTTTCTTTTCTTATTCCAATTTGTCTTATCATTTCTTCATCAAGTTTATTTTGACCTGTAAAAATTCCTAAAAACTTTTGAATACCACTTCTTTCCATTATAATCTCTTGGTCATCATCAAGCTTCTTTAATTCTGCTTCACCTCTTATATATTGTATTTTCTCTGCAATTCCTTTCTTTAAAGCATTTTCTTCAATAATAGCAAGTTCATCAAATCTTGTAGCCTTTGAATTTTTGCTTAGTATTCTAGGATTGTTTAAATAGTTTAATAACGTGCCAATTTCAATATTTGTTTTAGATATTAGTTCAAGCTCCAAATCTATTTTTTCATTATCACCTTTACTGCATATATCTTTTACTTTTTCATATATTTTTTTTACTTGTCCATCAAGTGCTTCCGCTGTCTTTCTCATATCAAATGCATTATTTAAAGCACTATAATTAGTATCCATGTTACCTGCTATTCTTGCATAGCTTTGTTGCTTTGAAATGAGATTTTCTATGTTATGTAACAATTTTTGCAATAAATCGACATTTTCTTTTGATTCTGCCTTTACTCTTTTATGAATTTCACTTGGATCATCATCTTCATCACTCTCTTGGACTTCTTCTACAGCAGGACTCTCATCCAATTCATTCTCTTCTGCATTTTCTTCAACATTTTCTTCTGAATCTTCTTTATCTGATACTGGTTCCTCATCAGAATTGTCCCTATCTTCTTTAGCACTTTCAGATTCAGCTTTTTCATCCATGGCTTCTACTATAGGAATACTACTTACCATTTCTAAATTTTCATCTAGTGATACTCTTTCAACATTTTTATCTATAGTATTTTCTTCTTGTCTTTGAATTTCATTTTTTTCTTCTATCTCATCAAGTTCCTCTTTTGTGTAGAATTCAGGATTTTCATTCATAAATTCTTTTTCTATTTCTTTGCATTCAGCAATCAAATATACTGCAATGTCTCTTTTCCACATATTTACAAAGCTGATATTATCTTTTTTTACATTAAATACCTTTTGAGTAATTTCCTTTAGAGCATCTAGTTCTTCATCAATATTATTAATTTGTTCACTTAATTCTGATTTATCATCATAGTCAAAATTTTGAAAAGTTCCTTTTTCATCAAGTTCTGCTTCATATTCTGAACGAAGTTCTTCAAGTTTTCTTATTTTTTCATAATTTGATGAGTTTTCATTATCAAGATTTATACACTCTTCTAGCTTTCTTTTAATTGAATAACTATTTTCCAATATGTAGTTATACAGTCCTTTTCTTTCAACTTCTGTTAGGTCTTCAAGATTTTGTTTTTCAAGCACAACATGATATGCCATATATAAACTTGTATCCTTAACATCTATGGTTTTATCTTCTTCTATAGTTTTTATCTTTGTAAATGGTGAAATTATAATTTCATTTGTAGATGAATCTTCTCCTAATACTTTATCAACATCTATAAATGGTACTTCTTCATCTAAAGTAATTCTAAGAAGGGCTGGTTTATCCCATTTTTTTGCATAGTTTTCTTCTGCATCCTTCATATTCTTAGATGCAGATAGAAATGTATCAATAAACGGCTCTCGTGTAAGCCTATCTATTTCTACCATGTTTGTTCCTCTGTAAAACTCTTCTTCTTTATTTTTTTCATTATAATAGTACTTCATACAAAGCCTATATAAAATTTTTATATAGTTTATATTTTCAATAACGCCCATTCTATCATAAGGAATATCTTTAATGCTCTTGCTTGCTTTTTCACTTAGCATGCTTAAATCATCCTCACAATTACTAAGAAGAAGTTGGTTTACTGATTCATACCTTTCCTTGCGATATTGTTCTAAAATATTCAATTCATCCTTAGTATACTCAAATTTCATTATTACTCCTTTACTTCTACATTTTCTTCATCAGGTGTAACATATGTATCATCATTATTTTTTGAATTATTTGTATCATATTTTGATAAATCAATATTTCCAGTTTTAAGATACTCTATTGCTGCATTTTTTTGATCATCTACAAAGTTTTCTTCAGTAGTATCAGCATCAATTTTTAGTCCAATGTCATAATCTGGTTCAATTCCTACTTTATTTATACTTGTACCATTAGGGGTAAAATACTCTGCTATAGTAAGCTTTAAAGCACTTCCATCACTAAGTTCCCATACACTTTGTATTACGCCTTTTCCATATGTTTTATTTCCAATAATTTTTGCACCTACTGTATCTCTAAGAGATCCAGCTAAAATTTCAGATGCACTTGCTGTATACTCATTTGTAAGAAGTACTGTTTCTTCTTCTATATATTTTTCCTCACCTGCTTTTTCTTCATCTTCATTTCCACTCTTATCTTTTGTAACTAAAAGTTTTGTTCCTTTATCTGTATAATAATCACATATTTCTAAAGCTTCATTTACAACTCCACCACTATTATTTCTTAAATCTATAATAAATTTGTTTGCACCCATTAATTTTAAAGCATCATATGCTGTTTTAAACTGTTCAGCAGTATCATCATTGAAAGTTTGAACATCTATATAACCTATACCATCTTCTAAAAACTCACTTTTTATTTTGTATACTTCTATCGCTTTTCTTTCTATTTCAAAATCTAGTACTTTGTCATCTCTTAGTATTTTAAGTTTAACTTTTGTTCCTTCTTCACCCTTTACAATAGATGCTACTTTTTCTGTTGAAGCTCCTACTAAGCTTTCTCCATCTGCTTCTTTAAGAATATCACCTACTTTAAGTCCGGCTTCTTCTGCTGGTGTATCTTCTATGATACCCGCTACAACAACATTGTCAGACTTATCCATACCCATATAAATACCTATTCCACAATAATCCCCAAATGCATTTTCTTCAAACTCTTTCCACTCTTTGGCTGACATATATGTAGAATATTCATCTCCAAGTCCATCAACATATCCCTTTAGTGTAGAGTCTAAAAGCTCGGTTTCATCAACTTCTTCCCCCATATAATACTTATCAATTACTTTTCTAAACTCTGTAAGATCTTCACCTATTGTTTTAATTGTTTCTTTCGAATCAGAAGATGTTCCCTTTTTTGTTATATATGAGTCCTGTATTCTAGTAATTTCTGAAGCAAATGTTGAAAATATAATAATGAGAATAACCGTAACAATCCAATGCTTAATTTTATAATCTCTTTCTTCAATCTTTCTTTTTTTTTCATTCTCGTAATCTATATCATACTGTTCATCATCCATAAAATCAATTTACATCCTTTCAAAAACTATGGTAAATATGGTGTAGGATTTACACGTGATCCTTTAACCCATACTTCAAAATGAAGATGTGGTCCTGTAGAATTTCCAGTAGATCCAACATATCCTATCACATCATTTTGTGCTACTGCTTGTCCTTTAGATACTGCTCTTGAAGACATATGTGCATACAATGTCATTGTACCATCTTGATGATCAATAATCACATATTCACCATAACTTCTGTACCTACCACTTGAACTTCTTAGTGCAGTAGATGTGACAACTACACCACTTTTTACAGAATGTATAGGTGTTCCACTACTACATGCAAAATCCACTCCAGTATGGCCTTTATACGCTCCATATCCTGTAGTAATATTTGCTTTAGTTCTACCAGCAAGCGGAGTGGCATAACCTGCTTCACTTGGTGCTACCACTTTTCCATTATATGAATTTTTAGCCATGATAGCCGCAATTTGCCTTTGAATTGCCTTTTTATCTTCCTCATACTCTTCTAGCTGTTCTTCAAGTTTTGCTTCTTCAGAAGACAAGTTTGATACTAAATTTTTCTTCTGAGATACAGATGATGCAAGTGAATTCTTTTTTCCTTCAACACTTGTTTTTGAAACTTCAACTTGATTTTTTGTGTCTTCTAACGCACTTTTTTCTAATGCAATTACATTTTTAGTATCTTCTATATTCTTAAGCATATCTTTATCATATGTTGCAATCTCAGATATCAAATAATAGTTTGAAAGAAAATCTGTAAAACTTTTTGATGATAAAAGCATATCCAAATACGTACTATCACCTGCTTCATACAATGCAACAAGTTTTCTATCAAGTTCCTCTTTCTGCTTATCATACTGTGCCTGAAGTGTTTGAATATTCGTTTCCTTCTCAACTATTTGATTACTCAGTCCAGATATTTGTGTCTCCAAATCTGAGATTTGATCTTGATATTCTGATATATCTGCATTTAAATCATTTATTTGATTTAATGCTGTCGTCATCTTTGACTTTACTCCAGCAATTTCAGAATTTGTTTGAGATATTTTGCTTTCTATATCGCTTTGTTTTTCTCTCAATTCTGAAGCAGTCTCAGCATACGAAATAACTATTAAATTTAAAATCATAATAATAACTAGTATTATTATAAAACTCTTTTTTATCATTACATACTCCCCTTTAATATGATGTAATATAATCAAGTGGTTCTACATATCCACCATTCACTCTTACTTCAAAATGTGCATGTGGTCCTGTAGAATATCCCGTAGATCCAACTTTAAGTACCTGCTGTCCTCTACCTACGATATCGCCTGTAGATACTAAAATCTCAGATCCATGTCCATATAATGTGGTAATTCCTCCTCCATGATCAATAGTTACCATATTTCCATATGCTCTGTTCCATCCTGCATATGTAACTACTCCATCATTTGCAGCAACAAATGCTGCTCCCATCGGTGCTCCAATATCAACTCCTGTATGCAACTTATATACACCTGTAATTGGATGTGTTCTCATTCCAAATCTAGAAGTTATCCTTGTATATCCTGGAACAGGCCAAGCCATCTCACCACCGACATATCTACTGCTTATATTTTCAAGTGCTATTTTTCTTATTTCTTTTTCTATTTCTATAATATCATTTTGATATTGTTCTATTTCTTGTTGAATTCTTGCTTGTTCATCATTTAATTCAACTAACCTACTATTTTTTATAATTGTCATATTTTGAAGAACTATAGCTTCATTTTTTCTAGTCTCTCTAGAATTTGCAAGTATTGATTCCTTTTCTTCCAATACATCCTTTAGATCTTCTCTATATTTTTTCTCTGCTTCAACTGTTTTTAAAAAGTCAATATCGCTATTTGAAATTTCAGAAATCATATAATAATTTGATAAAAGGTCCGACATATTTTTTGAACTCAAAAGTAAATCCAAAAAACTTGTTTCTCCCATTTCATACATAGCTACAAGTCTTTGTTCTAACAAATCTTTTTCATTTTCATATTTTTCAGATACTCTATTATATTCATCCTCTGCAGCTTCTACATATACAGATAAATTTTTTTCTTGTGCCTCAAGAGTACTTATCTCTAATTCCTTATCAAGTATCTCTTGATTCAGTTTTGCAATCTCTGCAACTTCTTCCGAAACTTCATTTTTAATAATTTCTATCTCTTGATTTGATTCAAAAAGATTTGATTCAACATCCGACATTTGATCCTTAAGTTCATCCATCTTTTTCTCTTCGTCAGATCTATCATCTTCCTCATCTATCGGTTCAGCATTTATTTCTGGAACCTCATCAGCGTATATTTTTAAAATTGAGAAATTTATAACTAAACAAAAGATTACTAAAATTATAATATTAATTTTAATAACTTTTTTCACCTATTCTTATACCTCCAAATACTTCTTCATAGACAAACTACTACCAACTATACCAAGACCAATACCTAAAAATGCATATACAGCAATAAGCTTTGTAGATATATCTGTAAATTGAAGAAGATTAACTCCTACCTTTCTTAGTACATCTGAACTCTCAATACTCTGTATGATATATCCATACAAGAATCCAACAATAAGAATCGTAATTACTGCTGACAAAAGTCCTATAAGCATTCCTTCAACTAAATATGGGCCTCTTACAAAACTATTTGTAGCTCCTACGTACTTCATTATTGACATCTCTTTTCTTCTTGCATGAAGTGAAAGCTTTATTGTATTTGAAATAATAGTTATTGAGAAAACTAGAAGCAACATAAATATTATAAATATAGCAATTCTAACTCCATTTACAAGCGATATCATAGTAGTAACAACTACATCTTTTGAAACTATATTTTTTATAATAGTGTTTTTTTCTACTGATGACTCTATGTTTAAATCAACTTCAGATGTGTTTTTTTCTGTAGCAAGTTTTGCACCTATCCTCTGTGCTTCTTCTTGAATTTCTTTTGCTTTTCCAAGATCTGTGAATGTAATTACGAAAGATGCTGGAAAAATATTCTGTCCTTTCTCATATTCCTCAAACAACGAACTATCAGAAACACCTGATATTCTTTCTTTAAATGAATCTAGAGCCATTTGTTTATTTTTATATGTAACTGTATTTACTCCATCCAAGTTTTTAAGTGCTGCCTCAAACTGAGATTTTTGTTCTTCTGTAGTTTCATCATAAATAAATATTTCCATACCTTGTTTTTTCTGGACTTGTTCCATTATGCTATTTATATTTTCACCAATTGCAAAAAACACTCCAAAAATAAACATCATACAAATCATTGTAATGATTGATATCGAAGATGACCTGAAATTTTTAAATACACTTCTAAATCCTTCTACAAGAGAATATCCTATTCCACTATACATAGCTATTATATCCTCCTTTTTTATCGTCTCTTACTATAACTCCATTACTAATTTCAATGACTCTTTTTTGCATCCTATTTACTATATCTTTTGCATGAGTAGCCATTACAATTGTTGTGCCTCTCATATTTATATCGTTAAGAAGTTTCATAATTTCCCAAGATGTGTCTGGATCAAGATTACCGAGTAGGTTCATCAGCAATTATCATTGAAGGATTATTTACCAAAGCACGCGCTATAGCAACTCTCTGCTGTTCACCACCTGAAAGTTCGTGTGGATAGCACTTTTCTTTATTTGAAAGTCCCACAAGTGAAAGTACAAGTGGCACTTGTCTTTTAATATATTTTGGTGTAGCTCTTACTATCTGCATAGCAAAAGCAACGTTTTCGTACACGGTCTTATCTGGAAGAAGTCTAAAATCTTGAAAAACTACTCCCATACTCCTTCTAAGTGCAGGTATCTTTTTTGGTTTCAAAAAAGTTATATCCTTACCATTAATAATAATATTACCACTAGTTGCTTCTTCCTCTTTAAGTATAAGCTTTATAAGAGTAGACTTACCAGATGCTGTCTGTCCTACTAAAAAAGTAAACTCACCTTTATCAATAAAAAATGTTGCATCATGTACAGCTTCAGTACCTGTAACATATGTCTTACACACATTTTTAAATTCTATCATTATAACACCCTTTCCTCGCCAGCATAATTTTCACTTATATATCATATCTTACCAATAATCGTATAAAAAATCAACACAGAAATATAACACATTAATTACATTTATAATACTTTTACCTTAAAAATGAGGTGAATTCAATTCACCTCATTTTCTAACAATATTTAATTACGAGCTTGCCTTACTATATGCATAGTCCATTGCTTTTTTTACAGCTGTTGCCCATGGTCCTGGTGGCACACAATATGGTTCTGCTATTTGATCTACAGTTTTTCTACCATCTTGCACATAATAATGACAATTTGGACTTGTCATCAAATATCCAAAATAATCTACTGCTGATGCAAAACTGTCAAATGACTTCCATCCACCACTTGTACTTCTAAAGCTGAACCAATTATGTGTTGATGGATCTATAGCAGCCCATGCTGTACCGCCTGATGATTCAACTATTGTAACTGCTGCCGCAAATGCTGCATTTATGCCATACTTATCCTGCATCTTCATAAATGCTTCTGTATTATCTACGATATTTTTATACTGTGCAAACATTCTTCTAAATTGGCTTTCGGTAACAAAGGAACTCTTATTAGTAACATCATAATTACTATTTCCTTTTAAGGATCCAGCTGTTGTGACTTCTGATTCATATTTGTCTTCATCAGTCTCAGCTGATCCATCACCATCTCCTGGTGATGAGCTTTTAAAGT
>CAYYBL010000015.1:0-27812 GCA_964470175.1 uncultured Lachnospiraceae bacterium
TGCAGGATCTGGTATAGCAATTATTGCAGTTTCTATACTTGGTATAAAGTATGTTCTTGCGAGTCCAAGTGATAAAGCAGATGTAAAAAGAGAAATCTTTCCAATGCTAATTGGAGCAATTTTACTATTTGGTGCAGTAAATGTAGTAAGTCTAATACTTAAGTTCACAAATGGAGCTACGGGTGCAACTTAGTAATATTTACTAAATGTAGGGATTTTTATAATAAAATAATTAAGGGGACAATTATAAGAAATTATATTTGTCCTATTTTTTTGCCATTTTGCTTATGAGGATTAAATGAATAAAAAATTTAATAGTTTATTCAAAATCGGATTATTAATGATAGCGTTTTTTTTCGTGATTAGAACAAATTGTTGCGAAGCAGGATTATTAGGAGATATATGGAAAGGTATTTCGGATTTTAGAAGTGAGGGAGAAGAAACTACCGAAAATATTGAAATAGATAATGTAGTAAGTGAACTTGTAAGTGTAGGACAAGCACTAACATTTATTGGAACAGGTGTATTAATTGGTGTTACGGCTTACATGGGCATTAAATTTCTTACATCAGGGCCACAGGAACAAGCCAAAATTAAAGAACAACTTCTAGGACTTTTAGTATCAGGATTTGTGATTTTTGGTGCATATTCTATATGGAAAGCAGTAATTGATATTGTGTCAATTATATAATTTGAGAATTGATAATAGAAAGGAAGCTTATGGATAGGATTATAATAAAATTTATTGTGATTGTACTTGTGATGCTGGTTTTTTTAGCGGCTTTTAAACTAGATTCTTTAGCAGTAGATTCAGGATTGTTGGATATTATGCAGGATGTTACACAGTATAATCAAGAAGATGTAAATTCAAACGCAGCAAGAACACTAAATTCAGGTATTGGAATTATACAATATGCAGGATCTGGTATAGCAATTATTGCAGTTTCTATACTTGGTATAAAGTATGTTCTTGCGAGTCCAAGTGATAAAGCAGATGTAAAAAGAGAAATTTTTCCAATGCTAATTGGAGCAATTTTACTATTTGGCGCGGTAAACGTGGTAAGTCTAATACTTAAGTTCACAAATGGAGCTACCGGTGCGAGCTAATATCATTTGCTGAAATGTATTGATTAGGCATTTTTTTTATGATAGAATAATTATAGGGACAAATATATGAAATTATTTTTGTCCTATTTTTTTTGTCATATTACATTTGTGTTAAAAATTATGACAAAACACAAATATTATTGAAAAAAAAATATGGTTTATTTATAATGTTTTTATATAAGTATAATTAGGCATAAAATTGCTGATTTATGCATAGGAGGACTAAATGAATAAAAAACTTAATAGTTTATTCAAGATTGGATTATTAACGATAGCGTTTTTTTCGGTTATTGGATTAAATTGCTGCAAAGCAGGATTTTTAGGAGATATGTCGAAAGCTATTGCTGATTTTCAAAATCAAGGAAAAAATTCCACTGAAAATGTTAATATAACCAATGTAGTAGGTGAACTTGTGAGTGTAGGACAAGCACTTACGTTCATTGGAACTGGTGTATTAGTTGGCGTTACAGCCTTCATGGGTATTAAATTTCTTACATCAGGACCACAGGAACAAGCTAAAATTAAAGAACAGCTTTTAGGACTTTTGGTCGCTGGTTTTGTAATTTTTGGAGCATATTTTATTTGGAAGGCTATAATCGACATAGTGTCAATTATATAATTTATACTAAGGAGTTATTGGAATGGGAACATACTATATACCTAGAAATTATAAGGGTGAAACAAGAATATTATATATCTTTACTATAAAGTCACTTATAACAACTGCAATAGGAGGAATGATTGGAGCAGTATTTCTTTTGATATTTTCACTGATTAATTTGAAAATTGTGGGAATAATAATTACAGCGGTATTTGCACTTATTGGATTTATAGTAGGAGCATTAAAAATTCCGACTCTTGTTGCATTTCCTATCACGAAAAAAGTAGGTGGGGAGCCTATAGGGGAAATTGTGATGAGATATATAAAATATAAGCAAACAAAAAGGATATATCTATATATAGATAGTAAAGAAGAACAAAAGAAAAAAATAGAAAAGGAGAAAGATGCAAATGGATAGTAGTACAGATCAAGTAATTTCACTTATAATGGTGCTTATAGGTATACTAATTTTTGTTATTTTTGTATTAGTAATTCTATATTTTTGGTTTTCAAGAAGACCTAAAACTACAAAAAAAGCGGAAGATGACCTTGTTGTATCTGAAGAAGAAAAGAAAAAAAGAGAACAAGAATATGGAAAATTTACAACCAAATTAAGCAAAGAATCAATTCTTGATTTTATGGAATTTGATGAAATTGTTGATAATATGATTGTAAGAAAAAATGGAACTCAATTTGTAATGGTAATGCAGTGTAATGGTGTAAACTATGATTTGATGTCTGAAGATGAAAAAATTGCTGTTGAAGAAGGATTTGTTCAATTTTTAAATACTTTGAGATTTCCAATACAACTATATGTACAAAGTAGAACTTTAAATTTAAAGGATATCATTGATGGATACAAATCAAGAATTGATGTTATAAATAATGACATAAATAAGCTTGATGCAAAAATTGCTCAAGCTAAGATGTCAGGAAACAGACCACTAAGAGAAAAATTTGAATTTGAAAAAAGAAGGAAAATCAATATTCTTGAATATGGAGTTAGCATAACTGATTATGTTGAAAAATTAAGTGCAAATAAAAATGTATTGCAACAAAGAACATATGTGGTGCTTACTTATTATACGGCAGAGCTAGGAACAGGAATTGATAGATATTCTAAGGAAGAAATATATAACATGTGTTTTTCTGAGTTATATACAAGATGTCAGAATGTATCAAGTGCACTTGCTACATCTCAAGTTTCAAGTGAAATACTTGATTCTGAAGAATTAGCAGAGTTACTATACATAGCATACAACAGAGATGAATCTGAGATGTTAAATCTTCAAAAAGCTATAGATTCACAATATGACTCTCTATATAGTACAGGAAAAGATGTACTTCAGAAGAAGAAAGAAAAATTAGATCAAGAAATAAATATTGCAGCGATAGATCTAGCAACAGACAGTATTCTTAAAGCTGATAAACAAAAACAGATAGAAGAACTTGAATTAAAGATAGATAAAGGCGAGAAAATAAAAGAAAGAGCTTCTAAACTTTTAGATACATATCAAAATCAGCTTGATCCGAGAGTATATGATTTAGCAAAGGAAAATGTTGAAAACTCAAATAAAAAAGATGTAAAAAAATTACAGACAGTTAAAGAAAAAACAAAAGAAAAAGCTTCTACAAAAAAGAAAACAGTTGTGACTACAAAGAAAAAGAAAGCTTTGAAGTAGGAGGGATAGGTAATGTTTGGTAGTAATAAAAAAGAATTATTAACAACAAATGAACTTGAGTCTGTTGCAGCAGAAGATAGTGAGAGTATCTTTGAAAAAAATAAAAATACTATAAAAAAACTTATTGCACCAGGTGGTCTTGATGCAAGCTATACAAATCATTTGGAAATAGCATCTTCGAGGACAAGATATGCAAGATCAATGATTGTTGCAGGGCTTCCAAGAATGTGTACATTTCCAGAATTTTTAAGAAGAATGTATACATTTGGAGACATAAATGTTTCTGTTTTTATAAATCCACTTAGTGAATCAAGTTCACAGACAGATTTAAATAGGACTATAAATGAGCTTGAATCTGAGAGAATTGTTGCATGGGATAGAGGTGATATAAACAGAGAAAGAGTTATTGCTCAAAAAAGAGAAGAGGCAGAGGAACTACGTGATGCTATTGCAGCTGGTTTTAACAAATTGTTCGACTCATCTATTATTGCAACGATATTTGCGTACAGTATGGATGAACTTGAAAGATATACAGAACTATTATCAAATGAAATGTCAAAAAACTTGATAGATATAAAGCCTTGTTGGGCACAACAGGATGCAGCTTATAGAAGTAATTTACCATTTTGTGATAATAAAATGTCTAAATCACATACATTTGATAGAAGAGCAATGAGCACAGTTTTCCCTTTCTTTATTTCAGAAGTTGGGCATGAAACTGGTATACCACTTGGATTTAATAAACAAACGGGACTTCCAATACTATATGATAACTTTAGTTCAAAGCTTAACAATTATAATATGGTTATTTTTGGAAAGTCAGGAGCTGGTAAATCTGTTACAATAAAAACTATTACTTCAAGGTCTGCCGTGTTAATGGGCATTGATAGCTTAGCTCTTGATGCTGAAGGTGAGTACAGTATAGTGGCAGAAGCACTTGGTGGTGTTAATGTTACGTTAAGTCCAAATTCAAAAACAATAATAAATGTTTTTGATATAGAACCAGAACTTGTTAAAGATGAGATTACTGGTAAAGAAAGAAGTATGCTAAGTGTAGAAAATAAAGTTGAAGATGTTACAAATGGTCTTCTTACAATGGCAAGAGGTAGTACACGTTCAAAAGAAGTAAATGAGCTTACAAAACAAATTATTTCAGAAGCTGTTGCTGAAGAATATGCTGCACTTGGTATTACAAACAATGTAGAAAGTCTTTATACAAAGGATGAAAATGGAAATGGTGGAGTAAACCTTTCTGCAAATTACATAGGTAGAGTAAAAAAGGAAATGCCAACTATTGGATCATGGTATCATAGAATATGTAGAAAAGCAGAAGAAAATGAAAACCCAGATTATCGTTTCCATTACAGCTATTTAGTAAAGGTTATGAAACAATATGTTAGAGAATATCAAGGACAAATGGCTTATTTTGATGGACAATCTACATTTGAATTAAATGAAAGTTTACCATTTATTAATATAGATATTTCACAACTTGAAGAGAGATTTGCAAGGCCACTTGCTCAGCAAATAATGCTTTCATGGGTTTGGGAAAAGTATGTTAAGAAAAATAGTGAGGATAAAACAAAGGCATCGAAGAAAAGAGTTTTGGTTGATGAGGCGTGGATGCTTCTTCCATATCCTGAGGCAGTTGATTTCTTAAATACAATGGCAAGACGTGCTAGAAAGAGAAACGTATCACTAGCTGTTATTTCACAAAAATTCCAAGATTTTTATGAAAAACAAGAAGTACAGGCCGTTCTTACATCATCTGATACAAAGTTATTTTTAGCACAAGATAAATCAGAAATTCAATATTTAAAAGAAGTATTTAAATTGAGTGAAGGTGAGTCAGGATTCTTAATTACATGTAATAGAGGTGAAGGACTTCTTAAAGTTGGTGGTGATTCTGCGATAATAGCTATACAACCAACAAAGAAAGAATTTGAATTTGTTGAAACGAACCTTTCAAAACAAGTTGCTATAGAAAAAGCAAAACGTGAAGCACGTGAAAGGGGAGAATTAAATTCCTAGAATTATATTTAATTGGGGGATTAATGAGAATAAAAAAACTTTTATGCACACTGCTTGCATTTTTAATTATTTTTAATTTCATATTTGTAAATAATGCATATTGTGAAGAAGGTAATCCATATGGTTCAGGTGGATCTACAGCGGCAAATGATAGTGGACTTTTGGATAGTTTAGATCCAAATTCTGGTATTGGCTCAAGTCTTATCGAAGGAGGAACCGTTGAGAGTAAGACAGGAGCTGGTGACAGGATTGCAGCATCAGCGGGAAATTTTGGAGTATCTATCTTAGGATTTATTACAGGAATTTTTGCTAGAGTTATTAATGTTTTAATTGCACTTCAAGTGGATCTTTTAATGCTATATCTTGGATATGCAGAATATGAGACAACTGAAGGATTAAAAACAGAAGATACAAGTGCAAAAGACTATTTTATGACAATAGATAAACTTGTATTTAATAGAGTTCCACTTGTAAATATAAATTATTTTAATATTCCATCAAAGGGAGAAGAGAGTACAGCAACATATCAAGTTGGCGAATTAGTATTAAGACAAAATCCTACAAATATAGCTGTTAAAAGACAGGTAGCAAAGGTATACAATATATCAAGGCTTGTAGCAATCGCACTTAGTCTTCTAACACTTATATACATAGGAATTAGAATGGCTATTTCTACTGTTGCTTCTGATCAAGCAAAGTATAAAAAAATGCTAATAGGGTGGATAGAAAGTATTTTTTTACTTGCTGTTATGTTGTACATTATGTCTATAATAATTATTTTCTCAAACAAACTTACAGAAATGTTTTTTAAAACGAGAAATGATTTGTTTGGTACAAGTATTACGGGATTTACAGGAAAGTATGGAGTATTTGAAACGGAGATAAGAGGTAAGGTTACTGATCTTGTATTTTCATTATCTGGATTACAAGTTACATTTTGGTCTTTTCTTTATTGGTTTATGTTATATATGATTGGAAAGTTTTTTTGGACATACACAAAAAGATTTTTGATGACTGGATTTCTTATAGCAATCTCACCATATATTATTGTTTCATATTCTATAGATAAAGCTGGAGATAATAGAGCACAAGCTTTTTCAAGGTGGGTAAGAGAATTTTTAGTGAATGTTCTTATACAGCCACTGCATGCATTTTTGTACTTAATATTTGTTTTTTCTGCAAATGCAATTGCAGCTGAAGCACCAATTGTGGGAATTGCATTTATGTTTGCGATGACACAGGCTGAAAGAATGGTAAAGAGAGTATTTAATATTGAAGGATTGACTTCAATTAGAGGAGTAGATCATTTTGGAAGACAAGGATAGTATATTAAATAATAAGAAAATAATAATAGGATTAGTTATAGTTGCTATCATTCTGCTTTTGATTATGTTTTTTATGCTTGTATCAATGCTTCAAAAGCAAGAAAAAACAGTCACAGTAGATGTTATAGATGGACTACCTCCGACTACAAAGGAGGATGTTTTTAAGGAAAATAATATAAAATTAATAGAAAATGATGATGATAATAATGAATATAAAATAAAATTTGAAAAAGGACTATTTGATAACGAAGGAGAAAGCAATAAAGAGTATTTTGACACTATTGCAAAAGAAATTTCAAATTTGCATGAAGGGACAGTTACTTTAATTGATGATGACAAAGAAATAAAAATGGTTATAAATCCATATAAAGATGAATATTCAATAAATGATGAGGTTGATTATTATGAAAAAGTAGATGGTGATTTTTATAACCTTATAAAAAATATGAGACCTGTTGATTCTTCAAAATTTATAAGTGGTAATACATTTATATCAATTATGGAAGTTGAAGGAATGAGACTTTCTTCGATAGAAAAGTATATTGGAGAAAAAGAAGAAGATTTAGAAGATGGATATATGTCATATCTTGATGGAAAAGTGAAACTTAATACAATAGCAGATGATAGAGTAAGAAATATCATTTTTTCTAAAGATTATGATGGAAAACTAACAACTGATTTTAGAGGAGCTTATACACTGGAAGATGTTGCTAAAGAGTATGATAAGGTGGCATTTGGTGGTTTAGAAGATAATTATTTAGGGTACATAACTGATAACCTTTATTATTTCTTTTATCCGGATGAAACATCTATATATGGAAGAGCGTATAGTAAGAATGCTAAATTTGAGAATATTTTGGATGAATATTTGAAAACAGGAGATATAGACAAATTTGTTAAGAGCCTAAATGCAGTTTTTTATATGTATGATTCATTTGAATTTGATGAGCAGACTAAAAGATTTGATGCTATTTATTCTTTAAGTGGTATAGAAATAAAGATTAGAAATAATGATCCAAAAGGAATAATATTACATAATAATTACTATTTCACTAAAAAGACTAGGGATTACGTATGTAGAGGTATTATTTCATTTTCTAATACAGATTTGGTTAATGAGGTTGAAAAAAATAGAAGAGAGGGTAAATAATGGGTAAAGATCAATACATAAGACAAATAATTAAAATTGGTGTTGTAATGTTATTGGTCCTTATCCTTTTTCTTGTTACAACGCTTATTTTTAAACGTGGAAGCCAAGAACAAGAAGTAGATATAGATGCTATGGATACCATAAAAGAAGTTGTCGAGTTTTATGGTTCAAAGTATATATCAGAAGAACCTAGTACTGAAAAAGGCTATGCATATAACGTAAAGGTTGTTTTTAAAGTTAAACCATATGTTGAAGAGACTGAAGAAATAAACAGGCAGTATTATGAAACACTACTTGATGCTATTGCAAGGGTTATAAACTATAGAAGCTATATTATTAGAGATGATGAAAAAGACATCACTATAAAAGTTATTTGTAAAGATGGAAAAGTAAGTAAAATCATTTTAAATGATATAGAAGATTACTTTACTTATATTGAATCACTTGTAAGTGCTAAACATTATGAAAAAATTGAAGAAACGGATTTAGAGCCAACTTCTGAGATACTAGCAAGTATAATTTCTAATAATTGGAGTGCAAATACGGATTTAGGGCAGAAAAGTAGTATTTTTAATGGCTATGAGACATATATTGATTCTGGAATAAAGCTCAAAAAAGTACAAGATAAAATCTTTAATGTTGTTTTTACGGATAAATATCAAGGTAGTGTTGTAAATAACATTTCAGTAAGACAAAGTTTGGATAAGGTTCAAGATATATTAGGAAAGCCAAGTTTTTCATATGAAGATGAAGAAAAAGATATAGATGTTATAGGATACAAATCAAAAGATATATATGCGTTTTTTAATAACAAGAAGGAAATATCCATTTATTGGATTGAAAAGAAAAATACAGATGATTTCTTTGAATTAGCTAATAAATACTTTGAAAAAAAATATAATACAAAAGATTTCCTAAACTTCATGAATGACCTAACATATTTATGGAAAGACTATACTGATTACGAATATACAAATAATAGTGTCTTTATCGCGTATCCGCAAAGAGGAATAGAGATAAAGGTAGGATATGATGACACAAACGGAATTTTGGTGTATAATAATATTAGTACTGATCTTTCAACTCTTGAAACATATTTTGAAAATACAGTATATATTTCAAGATTAAAAATAGATGCTATTTTTGAGGCAGAAAAAAGAAGAAATATGAGTGACTATAATAGAAAAAAAGCAGCAGAAGATTATAAAGAAAAGTTGAAAGAAAATGAAGACTATATATCAGGGTTTAGCTTAGCATATGATTTTTATCCAAAGTATAGTAAAGAAGACATAATGGGAATGAAGTTTATTTCAAAAGATGAGAATTTGCCAGATAGAGAATTAAACGATTATATAGATACATACATATGGATAAGTGATACAAAATTTGTATACTCAAAGAGTATGGTTGGAATATTTTTATATAATTTAGAAACAGGATATGTTTCAAGAATTATTGATGAAGAAGATAATCCATATGTAATTAAGGGCTTTGAGAATGGAATTTTAAAATATGATGATTCTGAAGTTGCTATAGAAAGTTAGAAAGGATGTACATGGCGCAAATTAAAGATTTATTAATAAAAATAATGTTATCAATAATAGTTGTGTCAATTGTAATGATGTATGTCAGTACACCATTCTCTTATGCTGAGCTTGAATTAGGTAAAGATGAATTTTACTATTCAGGAGTTGCAGAAGGAAAGTACACAGAGACAAAAGGAATATTTGAAAGAATAATAGATGCACTTAAAGATGTAGCAGATTGGATACTAGGTTTGCTTACGATGGCAGGTAGAATGATTTTTGTTGGATGGACAGCACTTATAGAGCATATGCTTACTTGGGCACTTGAGAGTGCATCTGGTGTTAATTTGGATGGAAGCGACATTTCTTCGACGGACCTTACAGCTCTTAGTGACTCATCAAACAATGTCACAGTACAGGCAATAGTGTACAATATGGTTCCAGCGCTTGATGTTAATTTTTTCAAATTTAATTCTGGAAATGTTTATGAATTAGAAGATGGAAATGTAAAAAGCCCAACAGGAAAAATATTAGTTTGTGAAAAGTGTCATTTACCTGTAAAACAATGCTGTATAAATGCAGAATCTCAACAAGATATTGCACTTGATGGAGATTATTGTGATGCTTCTGACAGTGGTGCACATTGTACATGTCATGGAAAGTGTGGTGCTTGCAAAATATATAAACAACTACTTATGAATAAAGGCAAACTACCAGTTATTATGCAATTTAAAAGATTAGTTGCAATGTGGTATAGAGTAGTATTTTTACTTTCTGTTGCAGCAATGTTAATTGTGCTTATTGCACTTGGAATTAAAATTGCTGTAACTTCTTTGGCTTCCGAAAAAGCAAAATATCAGAATATGCTTGTTGACTGGGTTGTTGGAATGATTATAATCTTTTCAATACAGATGATAATGTATACAGCAATAGTGTTGTGTGAAATGACAGTTGACATGGTTAGAAAAGCAGGAAATGAAGTAAACAAGGTACAGATAAATAGTATGACAGAACAAAATCCTGATGACATGAATGATGAAGGATATACATATCTTTCAGATCAAGAAGTGGAAATAGATGTATATGAAGAACTTAGAACAAGAGCATATGATCCAAAGCTAACAGTTGGCATGACAGGAATGATTATGTACATGGCAATGGTATATTATGCTATTAGATATACATTTATGTATTTAAGAAGGCTACTTACTCTTTCTATTCTTACTATGATGGCACCAGCAGTTGGAGTAGGTTATGCTTTCCAAAAGGTTTTTTCAGGAAGACAGATGTCATTTAAAAAATGGCTTCAAGAATATATATTAAGTTTGTTTATACAAGTAATACATGCCATAATATATGCGGTATTTATTTCTCAAGCATTAGTGTTCTCATTACAATCAATTTCGGGTATGTTATTTGCACTTGTGCTTATTCACTATGCATTTACACTTGATAAACTATTTAGAAAAATATTTAACTTTAGTAGTAAATCTTTAGGAGACATGGACAAAGCTGCAGACGTAAGAGGAAAAATGAATGCTGCTAGAGATGTAGCGCTAGGTGGAAGAAAAGTAGTAAATGCTATGTCAAATACGTTGTATGCAAAGGGTGTAAAGACTGCTGCAAAGGTAGCAGGATCAGCTGCAGTAATGGGAACAGCAGCACTTATAGCTGGAGGGAAAAATGCAATGTCAGCTGTAGGTGATAGAGAAGATCATGATTCTGGAGGAGATTATGATACATCTTATGATTTTACAGATGAAGAAGATATTTCACCAATGAGTCAAGCTCTTGGAGGTGAAAGCAGACCATTAAGTAGTGGTGAGACAGAGAGTGCAGATGAATTTAGCTCTGCAATAGACACAGCAAGGAGAAATCAAGAGAGAAGAACTCAAGCAGATGAAGACAGAGAATTACTTGATTTTGTGGGAGAAGATGGTTCATATACTGAGGAAGATAGAAAAGCAAAACATGATCGTCTTTTAGAAGAATTTATAAGGGCAAATGAAATATTTGAAAGAAAACCTACTGATGCAAATAAAGCAAGTGTTGCAAATGCTCAGAGGAGATTAAATAGATTTAATGAACTTACTAAAAATCCAAGTTCTAACCATGATTATTATTCTATGTTGGATGTTTTAAGAGGAAGAGTATCACAGGTATTTAATGTAGATACATATATAGAAAAACTACCAGATAGAGTAAATGCAGATGGATCAAGGATGCCAGGAGGATATAGATTTAAGACAAAAACAAGTGGTGTAAACGGAAATAGTAAGCTAAAAAATATTAAAGATGCTTTTATTGGATCACATACAATAGATCCAATTACTGGAAAGAAAGTATCACTTAATGAAGGTGCTTATACTCAACTTTTACCTCAGAATTTCTTAAATATGACTCCAGCAGAAATTAATTCATTTAAGAAAAATGTACTTCAACCGTTTAAAGATGGACTTATTGGAATTCCAATGGTGTTTATGGGAACGATGACCCTAATAGATAATCCAAAGCTTGGTCTTGGACTTATTGCTATGGGAAGATCAAAATATAAAAAAGGCAAAAAAACACTTGGTTTAAGTAGAAAAGATAGAATATATGGTAAAAAGTATACATTTTCAAGATTTACTCCAAAAACAATGGCAAATATGGCTACTATGATGCTAAATCAAGCTGAATTCGAGCATGATAAAATGGTAGTTGAAAATCTTAAATCTAGGCATAGAGAGTTGTTTAATAAACTTAGAAATATGTCGTATGAAGACTTTAAAAATGATGCTATGATGAGAGAATTGTATGGAAATATCACTAGTGAAGAGCAATTTAAAGAATTGCAAAGAAAAGTTTTAGAGCAATTACAGGCTAGAAAGAATAGACCATATGCATTAGATACTCCAGATGAAGACTTTTTAATGGATGAACATGAATTTTATAGAAATCCTGAATTGTTAAGTATGTCACAACTACTAGGAGATAAAGTGGCAAGAGCACATGTAAAATCAAGAAGATTTTTACGTATGGATAGAGTAGGATCAGGATTAAATCAATTCTATTTAGATATAGCAAGAGAGGAGAAAAAACAACAAAAAAAGGTACAAGAAGACAGATTAAGATTTTTAGTAGCAGATGCTGAAGCTGAGCTTGATTTTGCTATAGAAAGACAGAATACAGTGATGATGAAGGATTTATATGCAGAAAGAGGATTTGCATACGATCCTAGAACCGGAAAAATTAGAGATTTTGATATTGATGAAGAATTTAAGAAGACTGAGAGAGGAATCAAGTCAAAAAAGACTACGAAAAAAGGCGAAAGATTATTTAGTGATACTGACAAACAAGTAATACATAGAGAAATCACTCATGCTGTTTTAAAACTTTCATCAACTGGCAGGCCAGTAGATTTAAATAGTAAAAAATATATGAGAGAAGCCATTGCAACTGCAGAAGAAAGTTTGCAGGTAATGGGAATAATAACTGAAGGAGAGAGTTTAGAATCATTATTTGAAGGTGGAAGAAAAGATCTTCAAAAAGAAATAAAGGAAAAAACGGAATTACATATTGAACTTAAAGAAAGAGCAAGAAGAAAAATATCAGATTTAAGTGACATAAGTGATGAAGAGATGCAAGTGGTAATGGATGCTGTAGATGAAGTGAGAGAAGAGCTACTAGGCGTAGTAAGAGATCCAAAGAAAAAATTTGCATTATTTGAAAGTGATAGTGAAGGTGGAGCAAGAAGAAAAGGCGCAGCGATAAGGCAACGTGTGTATGTTGGCAAAAAAGGTAAAAAAATAACTTCATTTGATATGAGAGACTCATTCTTGAAAAAAGTGCAAAAAAAGAATTCTGAGGTTACACAGTCTGATATGGCAAAATTCTTAACAGCTACGAAAATATTGGATGATGAAAGAAGAGCTAAGGAAGCAAGGTCAACAGGAAGAGGACAATCAAGATATAATCCTATACCTATTCATACTAAAAAAGAAGTGAAAAAAGCAAAAGAAGAATTGAAAAAGATGGGTAGTAGGAGAGTAGAAATTCTTGATAGCGTTATGAGAGAATTTGATAGAAATCCTGAGAGGGTGCAAGCACTTTTTGATGATGTTACTCAAAGAGGTTCTTCTAAGAGAAAACCAGCATCAAAGACACGTGAATTTATAAGAAGAGATGGTACAAAAACGACTTCTGGACAGATGAGGGCTTCATTTTTAGAAAGAGTAAAAAGACAAGAAACTAGAGTTACACAGGCAGATATGGAAGAGTTTTTATCAGCTATTGAAGTACTATCAGATGATAGAAAGGCTAGGGGAATATCAGGAGTTTCATTTACATTTGGTAGAGATATTGGTGGGACAAAGCCTACTGGTAAACCTGCTCATTCTAAGAAGGAAATTGTACAAGCAAGAGAAATATTAAAGAAAATGGATAGCAGAAAATTAGTAGCACTTGATAGCGTAATGAGAGAGTTTGAAAGAGATCAAGAAAAGAAGGCTTCTATATATGAAGATTATTCTCAGAGGAGTGCTTCTAGACATGCAACTGAAACGAGAACACGTGAGTATGTTGGAAGAGACGGTACAAAAACGACTTCTTTTGCAATGAGAGCCTCATTTTTAGAAAAAGTAAAGAAACAAGAAGAAAAAGTTACAGAGTCAGATATGGAAAAGTACTTATTGGCAACGGGATTAATAGAAGGAGATAAACATTCAAGAGAAAAATCTAGAAAAGCAGTATCAACAATAAGTGGAATTGGCAAGGAAAAAAGAGATGTACTTAATCGTGTATTGGCAGAATTAAGTGAAGATAAGGCTAAAGATGTTATTCAAGGTCCTACTGGAAAAGGTGTAAGATCATCTAGTCAGAAGACAAGAGAAGAATTTGCTCAAAAAGTTAAGAAACAAAATCCAGAAATTACACAGGATGAAATAGAAGAGTATCTATCTGCTATGAAAGAAGTACAGACTCCTAGAAGTTCTGATAAAACATCAAAAGCACCTGTACATTCTGTAGCGGAAGTAGTACGAGCAGTAGAAATATTAACTGATATGGATAGTGACAGAAGAGATGCACTTGAAAGAGTAATTAGAAGTGAGTTTGATGAAGCTGAAGCAACATTTTTGAGACAAAGTCCTACTGAAGAAGTTGCAGCATTTGGTAGAGAAGCATTCCTTGAAATGGCTAGAAGACAGAATCCACAGATTAAGCAGTCTGATGTAGATAGATATTTATCAGCAAGAAAAGTTATGGAAGATGAAAGAAGTTCTATGGAAGCATCTGCTACTCCTTCAGCTACTGATGAAGGCCAAGATCAATCTGAGCCAGTACGTTTGCGTTCAAGTGAAGAAGTTATGCAAGCAATTGAAAAATTAAGAAGCATGGATAGCAAGAAGAGGGAAGCACTTGAAGCAGTGTTGGGTAGTGAGTTTGATGAAGAAGAAGTTAGATTTATGGTGCAAAGTCCTACTGAAAAAACAGAATCATCTAGTAGAGAAACCTTTTTCGAAATGGCTAGAAGACAAGATTCTCAAATCAAGCAGGAAGATGTGGATAGATATTTAAGAGCGAGAAAAGTTGTAGTTGAAGATAGTCGTTCGAGAGAAGAGGCAAGTGTCGAAGAAAGTCAGGATCATCCTGAAGTAGAACCAGTACATTCAAGAGAAGAAATAAGAGAAGCAATGGAAACTTTGAGCAGTATGGATAGTAGAAAGAGAAAAGCTCTTGAAGAAGTAATTGGTAGTGATTTTAGTGAAGATGAAGCAAGATTTATGATGCAAAGTCCTATCGAAAGAGTGGGAGAGACGTCAGATACAGATGCAGCAGAAGATATGAGGACGAAGCTTATTGAAAGGGTTATGGAACAAAATCCTGAAGTTAAACAATCTGAAATAGAAGAATTTTTAGCAGATAGAAAAATCATAGAGGTTACAAGTAGTGAAAGGCAAGAGAATAGGAAAAAGGCAATAGCTAAAAAACTAACATATTCAAGAGAAGAAGTTGAAGAAGCAGAAGAAAGACTTGAAAGTATGGATCAAGAAAAAAGAGAAACTATGGAACGTGCAATGGCAGATACAATGAGAGAAGTGGAAAGAGTAGATGAGGCAGCTGTATTAGGTAGAGTTCTTACAAAATTATCTGTTTCTGAAGATGATGGAGAGAGGGTTCAAAAATATGAATCATTAGTTGAAAGCTTTGTAGAAACTATGGAAGGAAGTCCAAGTGAAAAGAAGGCATCTAGACGTATTTCTGAAGAGGATGCAAGTGAGCAAGTTGAAACAGAAATGAAGAAGAGAAAGACAAAACAAGCTGAATTAACTGAAGTATTCTTAGGAGATGATACAGCTAAAGGTGATCGTGCAAGAGCAAGAGCAAGAGATATGGTTAGACAGACGAGCTCATCAGAAAGACAAAGAAGGGCTATGGAAGAAGTTATAGACAAATCAAGCTACTTAAATGAATTAATCGCACAAGTAAATAGGGAAGCAGTGAGATTAAATATAAAGAAATCTAATAAGGAGCTTATCAGTAAGAAAAGAGTTTTAGAAAATATTAGATCTACAAAGCCAAGACCAAGACCAAAGATATGAAAGAAGGTGTAAGATGAAAAAACTAAAGATTTCGTCAAAAAGAATACTAATAATATTATTAATTTTTATGACTTTCTATAATTTCATATTTAGTATTGAGTTTTCTGTGTCAAATGCAACTAATGATACAAACACAACTGGTTCTCAATCACAATCAGATGCATTAGGAACAGCAATAGAAGAAGGACTTGGTACAGTAGTGGGACTATTCACATGGATCCCAAGACTGGGTGCTGTTGCGCTTGCAAATGGTATTGATAAGCTAATAAAAAATATAGCATATATAGATGGAGCTACAAAAGGAAATAGTGAAGCAAAATACATAACTCCATTTGATATATTTTTTAACAAGATAGAGATATTAAGCGTTGACTTTTTTAACTTTAATATAAGTAAAGACACTATATCATATAAGGTAAGAGAAGGAGTTGCAAGATGGTATTATGTTATGCTAAGTGTAGCAACTGCAATTCTATTATTAGTACTTATTTATGTGGGTATTAGAATGGCAATTTCAACTATTGCTTCAGAAAAAGCAAAGTATAAAAAAATGTTAGTTGATTGGGTAGCGAGCTTAGCGATTATTTTTCTGATGCACTACATTATATATCTTACAGTATCGTTAAATGATGCATTTGTTAGTGGGTTAAGTAAGGTGACTTTTAAAAATGCAAGTAAAATTGAAGATGTATATGCTAGTATAGGTATTATGGCAAAAGCAGCATTTGGAGGAATAAATGCACTTGCTGCAACAGTTGTATACTGTATGCTTGTATGGCAAACACTTAGTTTATTGTTTGTTTATTTCAATCGTATGATAAAAGCCGCATTTTTGATTATTATTGCCCCACTTGTCACACTTACATATTCTATAGATAAGATGGGAGATAATAAGGCACAAGCATTTCACAATTGGCTTAGAGAATTTATCACTACCATTATCATACAACCATTTCACTGTATGATTTATATGGTGCTAATAAGTACAGCAATGGATATACTAGCTAATAGCTCATCAACTATTGCAAATGGGTTGTTTGCGGTTTTATGTATAAGATTTGTAAAATCAGCTGAAGAAATATTTAGAAAGATTTTCCCAATGGGAAATGATGATAAGATGACAATGGCATCAGGCGCAATTATGGCTGGTATGGCTTTTTCAAAATCAAAAGAAATTGGTTTAGGAGCTGCAAAATCTGTAAACAAAGGTGCGATGTTTTTGAAAAAGGCACCAGGAATGCTACATGATTCAAGAGTAAATATGCTTGCAGGTGCCGCTGTACTTGGAAATGTTTTATCTGGAAATAAAAACGGACAGACTTTTTCTCAGATGATGGACGATGCAAAAGCAGAGCAAGAAGATCGTGGTTATAAAAGAGGACTTTCTGATGAACAGGTAAGTAATTTGTCTGGTGAAATCGATAAAAATACAGGAAGATTAGTAGGAGGTTCAGAAGAATTTAGGAAAAGGGTAGAAGAAAAGAGAGCAGCAAATCCTGGAATGTCTACATCACTTGCTGCAGCTAAAGTTAGAAGCGAAATGGCTAAAGAATATAGAAAGAAGAACTTTAGTAAAAAACATAAAAATATTACAAGAGTAAATAAGGCTATAAAGGGAACGTACCAGGGAGCAAGAACAGCATATCATGCATTATCAAGTGATCCTGTAATTAGGGGTCTTGCTAAAATGCATGTTGGACTTGCCACAGGTATTTTTGCTGGATCTGCAGCATATGGAACAAATCAAAGTTTTGTACAATCAGCATTAATAGGAGGAACAGTATATAATTCAGTACAATCTATGTACGAAAATTCAAGTGCCACAGTAATAAATAATGTTAATGATGCAGTAGCAGGGATGACGGATAGTGAGGGAAATAAAAGCGTAAAGACAGCAGATCAGCATCAAAAAACAGTAAATCGTGCAGTTGGTCATGGAAGATTAGGACAATTGGATGACAATTCTGATGAAGAAAAAGCATTTGTTGATGAAATAAAAAGAGCTTTAAGAGCTGCACATCTTCTTGATGATGATAAATATGTTGATGATATTAGAATAAATTTAAGAAAAAATGCTGAAAATGGTGGCAAATTAAGTTTGGATGAAATTATGAATCAAACATTTAGGCGTATGTTACAAGATCATCCAGAAGACAAAGCACTACATGATAGGATGAAGACTGGCTCTGAATCTAGGAAAATGTTGATGCCTGCACTTAGTGATTTAAATAATCATGAAAATGAGAGGGTTATTTATCAACAAGTACAATCAGGAGAGCAGTTTGGTTTAACAGAACAGGATATTACATCACAAGCAGCTCAAGATTATGTGGGCTTATTTGGAAAAGTTCCAGAAAAGGTAGATGCATCAGAAGCTGGTAGTGAAAGGTCACTTAGTGATGATGAAATTGAAAGTTTAGATTTAGATGAGGCAATGGAAGCTAAAGAGCAACTTGAAAAAGTTCAAAAAGAGCTTGAAGAACATGCCGATCAAACGCAGTTAGATGATGAACTTAGAGGTATTGAAATAGATAGAAAATATATAGAGGATAACATAGAAAAGCTAGAAAAACGAATAGACGAATTAACTCAAGAAGTAAGAAATCGTATGAATGAAAATTTGGGAGAAGGAGAGCGAAGGTTTGGCAATTCTCCTGAAGATGTTGGTGACATGACAGAAATAATAAAATTAATAAGAGAACTTGAACATGCTTCAAGTGATGATGTTGAAGGAATAAAAGAAAATTACAAGAGGATTATAAGTAAAAAAAGTGGAACTATAAGAAATCTTATAGGGGAAAGATCAAGAGAACTTGGTAGTGGAAAAGCATCAAAGAAGCTTGGTAAAAATGCAAGTATGATATTCGGAGAAACAGATTAAAAAGGAGGTATTAGTATATGAAAAAAGCAAAAATGATTTTTTATAAGATAATTATTTCATTGATTTTAATTATCACTTTATTCAATTTTTCATATATTAATAAAAGTCATGCTGCTGTGTCTTCCGAGTTTATAAATGGTGTTTCTAATTTATCAGGAGGTATAGTTTCAATACTTATTACAGGATATAAACTAAAATTTGTGGGACTTGGATATGGAATAAGTTTGTTTACAACGAGACTTGCTAATGCTTGGGGAATTAATCCTGATTATGCAGACTATGCAGGTAGTGAAGCAAATTCTGATAGCCTTTTTATAACACCACTCTCAATTTTTTTCAATAAGTACTATATAACTGATGTCAATTTTTTTGAAATAAAAAATGATATGAAAGACAATGTAAAGATATTAAGATCTAATGTTGCAAAGTGGTTTTTTATATTTAGAAATATTGCAGCAGCAGCTCTACTTGTGATATGCATATATGTTGGATTAAGAATGGCATTAGCTACAGTTGCAGAACAAGAAGCAAAATACAAAAAGATGCTTGTAGACTGGGTTGTGAGTTTAGTACTGATATTTGTTATGCAATATATAATTATTGCTATTATAATGATAAATGAGGTTTTAGTAAAAACATTAGCAAGAGCATTTACTATCACAGGTGATGGAGTTTCAAACATCATGTTAGAATTGGGAATTAAGGCGGTACTTCCTGGTGTGTCTAGTATAGGAGCTTTACTAGTGTATGCAGCACTTATTTTGATGACAATGATATTTTTGATTACATATATTAGCCGTATGATAAAAGTAGGGTTTTTGATTGTTTGTTCTCCAATGGTAACAATTACTTATTCTATTGATAGGATGGGGGATGGAAAAGCACAATCTCTTACAGCGTGGTTTAAAGAATTTCTATATACGGTTCTTATTCAGCCATTCCATTGTATTTTGTATTATACTTTTTCATCAGTAGCATTTGAACTAATTAGTGGAAGTTGGTTTAATTTTGCTGAATACAATTATATTGTAAATGGGTGTTTTGCTGTTATATGCTTGATATTTATTTTTACAGCAGAGAAAACTATTAAGCATATATTCGGTTTTCAAGATGATGGAAAAGCTTCGTTTGCAGCAGGCCTTGCAACAGGAATGGTAGCTGTAAATGCAATACAAAAAACAGGAGGAGGATTAAGAAAATCCTACAACGCATTACAAAAAGGAAGGGTAAAGCTTGGTAAGGATCTAAAGGATAAGAATACTTTGATGGGTAAATTTGCAAATTCAAAAGCAGCTGAAAAAATAGCAAACTCATCCATAGTACAAACACCTAAAAACATAGCTAGTACAGTAGCTAAAGGTTCAAAAGAACTTGCTGAAAATGTGTCAAATGCGGTTAATAGTACAGCTGCAGTACAAGGACTAAAAGGAGCAATTGGTGGAGTAAAAAAGACTGCAGGGAAATTCTACTATGGTAAGGATGCAAATCATAAGGGATTAAAAGATATACTTGAAATGAGAAAAAAATTACCATTGTCGGGTTTAAGAATGAGCCATGCTATAGGCACATACGCAGCTATGTATTCTTTACTTTCTGGAAAGGGACCTATGGAATCATATGCAATGTATGAAGCATCCAAAAATGCTTCTCAAGAACTTATTAATAGTTCGAATGGTAGAATTGCAATGGGTGAAGCAGAAAATGTAAAAAGAATTATTGAAGAAAAAGTTGAAGAAAGTAATGAGGCCATTGTTGAAGCAAATGAAGAAATTGACAGAGCTATAGATATGATGGGAGCATCTGATGGATTTGATCCAGAAAGCTTGGATGTAAGAGGAGTAGATTCAAAAGTTGCTCAGGGAGATGCAGATGCATCTTTGGAAGCAGCTATGGATAAATTTGATTATATCAGACGAGGGAATATTCCAAAGAATGAAACGGCGAGAGAAAGAAAAGAAAGTTATGAAGAGTATATAAGGAGTCTTAAAGAAAAAGCAAGCAAATCTGGCAAAGGTATGGATGCTTTGACAGCTAATGAAAAAGTTCTATTAAAAATGAATGATATTGCTCAGAAAAAACAAATAATAGCAAGCAAAGCAAAAATAAGAGAAAATCAAGAGTACATACAAAATGCATTTACAGATGAAAATGTAGAGAAAGAAATATCTAACATGAGAAGAGGCGGATCAAGAGGAATAATGACTGCTGCAAAACAAGAGATTCTAGCAGATATTATGAGGGCAAAAAAGAAAAAAGATGCTATGAATAAAGAAGGTAGAATAGATACTGAAGAAGATATGGATATGTCTAGTGTTGCTGATGAGCAAGTTGAATTGCAGAGTCATATAATAGATGTTTTGAGGCTTGCTGCTATGAAAAATAGTGGAGTAGATATGGATACACTTATAGCAGAGGCAGGTATTACTAAAGCAGATGGTGCATTATACGATGATATGAAAAAACAACTTAGCACATACCTTACAGAGGCAAGGAAGGATGAAGTCGCATCAGCTTATACTAAAGGAAGAGCATATAGTGCTAGTGATGATGCAATGAGTAAGGCATTGAAACATGCTACAATATCTACATTGGGTTCAAAACGTCAAGGAAAACGAAGAGATGGTAAAAAACCATTTGATGAAATGTCTGATGAAGATTTGTTTGGAAAAAATTAGAAAAGAAAAAGGAGTAAGAAAATGACAGTAAAAGACAAAAAAATGCCAGTTATTGTGACAATATTTGTAATACTTATTATAATTGCTATAATAGTAGGTGTTAGTGGCAGAAAAAAGAAAAAATCATATGATAATATGACAGCAGAAGAGATAGCAGCAGATATTGAAGCTGAAATAAATGAAATGGAGATAGCAGAGCTTTCAAGACTTGGCGAAAGAGATCGTATGGAAAGATATGTAAAAAAGTTTATAGACTATGTCGAGGATAAAAATTACGAAAATGCTTATGATTTATTATATGATGATTTTAAAGAGAGGTATTTTCCAAGATTTGAAGACTTCACAACATATTGTAATAAGTCTTTTCCTAAAATGATGGATGTAAACCATACTAACATTGAAAGAACAGAAGGAAATACTTATGTTTTATGGGTTACATTGAGTGATATGTTAAAGGGAAAAGATTCAAGTAGAGAAATGAATTTTGTTATTGAAGAAAAAGCAATAGCTGATTTTAAATTGTCTTTCTCAGTAGATACTGCTTCTTTAAATAATACAAATCAAGATATACAAGATAATACAAATAGTTTATAGGATTTATAAAAACCTAAATTTTATTTATTATTGGAGGAAAAATGAATTTTGCAGATTTAAGATTAAGAATAAGACATTTCTTTAAAAAGTATAAGAAAATTATTATTATTATTGCATGTATATGGCTTGTAATATTTATAATTAACATGTTGCTCTCAAATAAAAAACCAAGTACGGAGCCTTCTACTACGTATGAACCACATACATCTATAATGGATAATAATAAGAAAACACCAACAAGTAAGCAAAAAGAAATTGAAGATATGATAGACAAATATGTTGCAGCATGTAACGATGGAAACTATCAAAAAGCATTTGATTTATTATCAGAAGATTGTAAAAAATATGAATACGATAATAATGTGCAAAAATTTATGGAGCATGTGTTAGATGTAATGCCACTTCCAAGAAAATATGCTATACAGGATTATTCTAATATGAGTTTATCAGATGGAACAAATATTTATATCTATGAAGTAAAATATTTTGATGATTTTCTTTCTACAGGCCTTACTGATTCAGTATACTCATTTTCATCAGAAAAGATGACTTTCTATGATAATGATGATAACGAGTTGGTTATGAATGTTGGAAATTATATTTATCACGGAGATCCTGATGCTGTGACAGAAAATACATATTTAAAAATTGATGTTACAGATAGAAAAGTAGACTATGATAAAGAAACATATCAAGTGCTACTTACGAATAGATCGAATTATACGATAGTGTTGTATAATGAACAAGAAGCAAATGAAATTTGTCTAAAACTTCCTAATGAGACAAGAATGCTTAAAGAGTTAGATGAAATTGTGTTAGAGCCAAATGAAAGTAGAACAGTGACAATGACTTTTGATAAGTTTGTAGATGATGGAGATAGTTCTCAAGCGATATTATTCAATAACGTTAGAGTTATGGAAAAATATTCGGGAATAGGAGAGGACATTCCAGAAGATGTCCAAAAATCTGAACTTGATAATGCGATTAAGATCGGTATGAGTGTGACGATAGATGGTTAAAAAAAGAGTGGAGATAATCCACTCTTTTTTTATTTGATAGTAAGTGCTTTGCAATTACTATCAAATAAAGCCTTCGGCTATTATTTATAAATAAACTTCTCATTTTCTATACCTGTATAATTCTTTAATATTTATATAATACAATAGTAAAAAATGTATTGATAATTTTATATTTTTATAATAAAATATAATAGTATAATTCTAGGAAAGGAGTGAGCTTATGAGCATTTTTTCAAATTCAAGAAAAAAAGAAAAATATAAAAAGAAAAATGAAAAATATGTTGCAAATTTAAATAAGAGTTTAGGCATTCTTAGCAAAAATGCAAGTTCAAAAAGTATTACTCCATTTCAGAAAGAAGCTAAAGAAAATAAGAAAAAAAAGATTATTTATAATGACATAAAAAATAAAAATACAAAAAGAAGCGCTTTTGATGAAATAGAAATTTTAGAGAAAAAGAATTCGAAGAAAAAAACAACAGTAAAGAAAAAGAAAGAGGAAAGAAAAACTAAAGTCATTCAAAAGAAAGATACACCAAAGAAATCTCAAAAAAAGAAAACTTCAAGTCAAAAGCCTACAAACAATAATGTTATTACAAGGTTTGATATATCAAGAAAAAATAATCAAAAGATTGAAGATTTTTCAATTGAATTAGATAACATACTATATAATTTTGATGAACTAAATAATGAGAAAAAGTCGAAAAAAACGTTTATAAATATTAAAAATATTTTACCACACAATATAAAAAACCCATTTAAGAGAGAAAAAAAGAATAATATAAATTTATATGACTCAAAGATAAAGACAGTAAATAGTAGACAAAATGAATCAATTTCTGATTTATTTAAGCAGGTACAAGATATTCGTTATGGAAAAAGAAAAGCAGAAAAATACGTAAAAGAGAAGCCATATGAATATAAATCAAGAACACCAGATTATTATAGAAGTATAAGAAGAAAATTTTACATAGCTGGTGTGATAATAGGAAGTATGTTTATAATTACTTTTTTTACATCAATACAAACAAATTATATTTTTGCAACAGGAGAAGAAGAGAAGAAAGCAATAGCTGAATTTGAGCAGAATAAAAATCCTTTAAACACTATGAATATCATTTCAAATAATATAAGTGACTTTGAGAAAAAGGAAATTGTGACAGAAGAAATTTCTACAGAATATGAAACAAGGTATGCAGAAAATGATCAGCTTCCTATGGGAGAAAGAGTTGTAGTTCAGACAGGATCTTTTGGGACTATTGAAAAAACTACTATAAAGACATATGAGAGCGAAAAGCTTATAAATGAAAAAACAATTAGTGAAAACGTAAAGAAAACAGCAATAGATGAAGTAATAGATGTAGGTAAATCACAATTTTTGGCAGATGTTGGCGCTCATATAGGTGATGATTTATATACAAAAGAAGAAATTCTTTTACACGAAAATGCTTCAGATGAATCAACAGCGATCTGTTCAATATACCAGTATGTTCCAGTAAGAATTGTATATCTGTCAGATGATACATGGTGTATTGTTTCTGTAGACAATAAAGAAGGATATGTTAGAACGAAGGATCTTACTTCTGAATTACAAACACCAGGAATAAAGGAAAAAGTTAGAGTACAGAGATTGATGCTTTCACTTAATAAAGACATGGCATTAAATAGCCCAAGCGGTTTAACAAAAGATGATTTTGTAAAAGTATTATCAAGACATAGTGAAGATGAGAATCATATATTTGAAAATAATGCAAAATTGTTTTATGATATGGAAAATAGATACAACATAAATGGCATCTTTTTAGCTGCTATTGGTATACATGAAAGTAATTGGGGAAGATCAGAGATATCAATTAGAAAGAAAAATTTATTTGGATATGGTTCTTACGATGAAAGCCCATTTGCTTCATCATATACATTTGATTCATACGAGTATGGAATAGAATTGGTTGCTAAAGTATTAGTAAAATATTATTTAAATGAGGAAGGCACAAGTATTTATGATGGTGAGACTGCAGTTGGAACACATTATAATGGACCAACTGTAGAGGGTGTAAACATAAAATATGCTAGCGATCCAGAATGGGCAGATAAAGTTTTTGCTATAATGAAGTCATTATATGAGGGCGTAAGAGAATAAAACTTATACTTACAAAGGAAGAATATAGTTGAAGAAATATAAAACTTTGATTTTATTTATAATTGAATTAATAATTATTGTTGTTGTTTGTATACTCTACAAGAAAATCTATGTGTATGAAGTTGGAAAGATAGAATATGCAGAACAAGCTGAAAAGTTTGTAGAAGAAAACAAAAATCCAATTTTTAAGGTTAAAAAAATCACATTGATAAGCAAAGGAAATGCAGTAGATAATAGCGATGGAAATTTAAAGAATATCGACATAAGCCAATTTACAGATTTAAGTGTGGAAATAGATAATACAGGAAAGAGTAGCGAACTAACAGCAGAAAACACTATAAATTCAATGATTATAAAAGATATAAATGTTTCTACACGTGGGAAGAATGGTGAAAAGAGATTTAATTACAAAAATCCATATGATAATGGAAAATATGTAGAAATTGATAATTATCGAAATGATGGAATAGTATTTAACGTACTAAGAAACAACGAAGAGCTTGAAAATGTAAATTATGATTTTCCAACATTTTACACAGATTGTTCAAATCCAATTTCACTTGGTTATTTAAATAAAAATTTATTAACTGGTTGTGAGGTAAATAGCAATAATGGTTCAATAGCATTTGATGGAAGCATATTAAAAAGTGCAAATGTGGATTTAAAAGCAATAGAACCAAGCATAAGTTTCAACATTTATATAAAAAACAATTTGAATGAGTCTTTTATATGTAATGTAAGTATAAATGTTGATTTGAGTACAAACGCAGATGAAGGTATATATACAGGGTATATATTTACAATTTTGAATACTAATGAGGAAAGATTTAATTTTATTAGGACAGATGAAGAAAAATAAGTAGATGTAATGGACATAGTCCATTACATCTGTCTGTAAAATAGAGTAGGGATGTATATGTGCGCATAGCTCAGCAGGATAGAGCAGTCGCCTCCTAAGCGACCGATGGGGGTTCGAGTCCCTCTGGGCACACCAGGAATGAAATGAGTGGTGGGACCACTATAAATAGGGACTCGAAAAGGAGGTGCCTGAAAGGCAAAAATAGTCCAGTGGACTATTTTTACGACGCGGCTTGGCGAGTCCCTCTGGGCACACCAGGAATGAAATGAGTGGTGAGACAACCAGGAATGAAAAGGAGAGTATTTCTAAACTCTCCTTTATAAAATTTAAAGTATAAAGAGTCTAATAATTTGTTTTATTGCAAACAAAATAAAACTATGTTATAATTCCTACACTATGGAAGAAAAATTTATGAAAGAGGCTTTAAAAGGAGCCAAAAAAGCATATGATATAGAAGAAGTACCTGTTGGTGCTGTAATTGTAAAAGATGGAAAAGTTGTTGCAAGAGCATATAATACAAAAGAGTCAAAAAACATGGCTACAAATCATGCTGAGATTTTAGCTATAGAAAAAGCGTGTAAAAAACTCGGCTCTTGGAGATTGCTTGATTGCGAAATGTATGTCACACTTGAGCCTTGTGCTATGTGTACAGGGGCCATACTAAATGCAAGAATAAAGAAATTGTATATAGGGACTCCTGATCCAAAAACAGGAGCGTGTGGGTCAGTTTTGAATTTACTTGAAGATTATAAATTTAATCATAAAGTGATTGTCGAAAAAAATATACTTCAAGAAGAGTGCGAAAAGATTTTAAAAGATTTTTTTAAGCATTTAAGAAGTAGAAAATAGAAGGGAATTTTTATGGATAAACAAATTATAAAAAGAATTATATTTGCTATTGCAATATTAATATTCTTGTATGTTGTTTTTCTTATTATGAAAAACTACGAAAAAAAAGGTGAAACAAATATGCCATACAAAATTAATAAAATATTAGTTGTCAGCACTGTAGATAGTGAAAAATTAGATACGAATGAGTCACTTTGGAATGTTAATGTTGGTCAGGCAAATGATATTTTTATTTATATAGAGAAAAATGGTGATACAGAGAGGACCATAAAGAAAATAACACTTGATAATTTTGAGGTAACTGTAAAACCTCAAAAAGGTGAAGTATCACTTTTGAGGCCTACAGGCGATTTAGAAAATTTATATCAAAATAGTAAGGAAGATATTATAGATAAATCACTTGAGTACTTAGGAAGTGAGATTGATGAAATGAAGAGCCTAGAAGTTTCAAATATTGGTGGAATGATAGGATTCAGATTATTCAACAAAAATTTAGGTACTTATACATCAAATGAAGGCGAAGAAATAGTATATGATGGAAGCCTTCTTTCTAAATTAGGTACATCACTTTCTGATATAAGATTTAGTACCAATTTTGACATTACCATTACTACAGATAAAGATATAAATTATAAGGGAACAGTAACCTTAAATTTGCCTGTTGGAAACATTATAGAAAACGGCAAAGATAATCTTGAACTTACTGATTTTTCAGATGTCATTTTCAAGAGAATATAAACTATGTTTTTAATATTGCAAAAACGCAAATATTATATTATAATACGAAAAGTAAAA
>CAYYBL010000016.1:0-25375 GCA_964470175.1 uncultured Lachnospiraceae bacterium
TTTTTTATACTATAATTGGATTATATGGGATTGTAGAAAAACATGAGTGGAGTTTAAAACTTATACAATCGGTTTATCTTATAGCATTTATACTTTTTGAGATAACTTATTTTAATACCAATTTTTTGGAAACATATACATTTATGGGCGATATAAAGGATGTTATTAAATATACAGATACATTAGATGAAGATACTATATATTTTGAATATGCAATTAAGGAGCCATACATATATGTATTATTTTATAATGAAATAGAAACACCTGAATTTGTAAATACTGTGAAATATAGAAACAACTTTAAGACCTTTAATTCGGTAATAGAATTTGGAAGATATAAGTTTTATTTGCCAGAAGAGTTAGATGAAAAAGCAGCATATGTGATGACTAAAGAGACAGCTAGAGGATATACCATAGATAGTAGTAAATGGAAGAGAAAATACATAGATGATTTTTGTGTATTAGAGAAGAGAGATGATTAAAAAATTTTATCAAAATAATAAGGTATTTTATATGATCCTTTGTTTAATTGCATATTTTATGGTGGTACATGTGGTAGATCTTTGTTTTGAAATAAATGATATAGAGAGTATCACTGCATTGGTTATATGTTTTTTTTATGTGATTATGCTTAAAGTAATCACAGATAAATATGTAAAAGAAAAGAAAGTAGATTTCCAAAAAATATTTATTGGAATAATTGTTATAGGAATAATAATTAGGACAGCATATATTCTATACACACCTATAACAAAAAGACAACATGATATGGAACCAGATGTAGGGCACTTAGCATATATAAAAACCATATATGATACAGGGAAACTACCTGATTCAAATAAATGGCAGTTTTATCAACAACCTTTTCATCATATTTTATCAGCTTTGTGGTTAAGAGCAAATACTTTTTTTGGAGTAGAGTATGAGAAGGCGGAAGAAAGTTTGCAGATACTTACTGCATTTTATTCTTGTTTAACATTACTCATTTCGTATCTGATATTAAAAGAATTAAATTATGATGACACAATAAAAGTGGCTATTCTCGCAGTAATTGCAGTACATCCTACAATGATAATTCTTTCGGGAAGCGTTAATAATGATATGCTCATGGTTTTGTTTGTGTTTACAGATTTACTATATATCATAAAGTGGAATAAAGATCCAAGTTGGAAAAATACTATAATATTAGCACTCTCGGTAGCATTTGGCGCAATTACGAGGATTGCAAGTACGATAGTAGCATTTCCAATATTATATATATTTATTAATAAGTTTATGAAGGAATTTGTACCAGAAAAAAAGAGTAGGAAAAAAATATTTATAAAGTATGCAAAAAAATTTATAGTATTTGGTGTAATTTCGCTTAGTATAGGACTTTCATATAGTATAAGAAATTATATAAAGTTCAATCAATCAATCTTTTATGTCCCAGATGCGGGATGGCTTGTGTATTGTGGAGACAGATCTATTTTTGAGAGATTTTTTATTATCTCAAAAGAATTTACAAGAATATTTTGCAATCCATATGATGATTGTAATATATATGCATACCTTATTAAATGTTCGTTATTTGGTGAATTTAATCTGAATTATCCTGATTCGCCTGATAGGAGTTTGATAGTCGAAAGACTACTTATTATATTTAATATATTAATCATCTCTGCAAGCATATATAGTTTGATTGTGGCCTTAAGAAAAAAAGAAGAGAAAGATACAAATACAAAAATGCTTATGATATTTTATTTTTCAGAGCTAATGATGTATTTATATGGAAACATAAGTAAACCATTTGCTTGTACGATGGATTTTAGATACATAGTACCAAATTTACTTATAGGTCTGATATTTATTGCTGAAAACTATAAAGAAAGTTATAAACCAATAATTTGTGCAAGTGTTATTTTTTGTATATTATCATTGATATTTGAGCTCTCTGATTTAAGCCTACTCATTATTTTGTAAGAGGAGAAAGAATGAAACTATTAATGCATGCGTGCTGTGCACCTTGTTCAGTGTATTGTATAGATACACTAAGAAATGAAGAAATTGAGCCTACTATATTTTGGTATAATCCAAACATTCATCCTTATAAGGAATATACTGCAAGGAGAGATTGTTTAAAGGATTACACAAAAAAATTAAATATAGAAACTATATTTTGTGATGAGTATGGCTTAGATGAATTTTGCAAGAATGTTGTAAATAGTCTAGATACGAGATGCGTAGATTATTGTTATCCTATACGTATGAGAAAAACATTTGAATATGCAAAAGAAAATGGATATGATACTGTTACGACTACACTTCTATATAGTATTTATCAAAAACATGATTATATAAAATTGTTATGTGATAATTTAAGTAAAGAATATAATATAGATTTTTTATATAGAGATTTTAGAGAAGGATTTTGGGAAGGTCATCAAAAGGCATATGAGGAAGGTTTATATCTTCAAAAGTATTGTGGGTGTATTTTTTCAGAGGAAGATAGGTATTTAAAGGCAAAAAAAGATAAAAAAAGGAAGGAATGAAGTAAAGTGGATTTTTTAGAATTAGCAAGTCAAAGATTTTCGTGTAGGGGTTTTTCTGATAAAAAAGTTGAAAATGAAAAAATTAAAAAGATTTTAGAAGCAGCTAAACTTGCACCAACAGCTAGAAACTTTCAGCCGCAAAAAATATTAGTGCTTACAGAAGAAGAAGGGCTTAAAAAGATCAATAATTGTACACAATATGGGTGGAATGCTCCAGTTATTATGATAATCTTTTATGATAAAGATATTTCATATAAAAGAGATAAATATGATAACAAAGAATTTGGAGATATTGATACTAGTATAGTAACCACACATATGATGTTAGAAGCACAAAGCATAGGACTAGGTACTACATGGGTTGGTTCTTTTGATCCTCAAAAGTTAATAGAAACATATAATGTTCCTAATAATCTAGTCCCAGTAGCAATATTACCAATTGGATACCCTTCAGAAGAAATTAAACCAAGTAAATTACATTTTGAAAGAAAAAACATATCTGATTTTACTTTCTGTAATAACTGGAGTAATAAAGATATAGAACAATAGAAATAAATATAAATGTAAATAAAATTTTTAATTTAAAAGGAAAAGTTATGGAAGAAGAATTTGATAAAGATATTGAAAAGAAACCAAAAAAATGGGGCTATAAAAGGATTTATTTTTTTATTGTAATTGAACTAATAATATATAAATTTATGTCAATTTTTGATAGATGTACTTGTGGACTTCCAATGCATAATAGAATTATTTCTAAAATTGTAGTACTAACACAAATAATAATAGATTTTATTTTTAATATATCTATTATAAATAAAAGCAAAGAAAAAAGTAAAAGTAAAACTTTATTATTAATAATTAATATTGTACTTCTTATTGTTTTCCTTGTTGGATTGGTAATAATTCCATTTGATCATGATGAGTATAATTAATAGGAGGATAAACATTCAAGATTCAGGCATTTTAATTGGAGGATTCAAAGCAATTGGTAAATCTACTTTAGCGAAAAAACATACTAATGTTATTGATGTAGAAATTGGCGATTTTGAATACATAATAGATGAAAAATTGGAAAAAATCTCGGTAGAAAAAAGAAAAGGACTTAAAAATAGAACAAAAAATCCAGATTATCCATTAAATTATTATAATGAATTATTATCATATTTGAAGAAAAACTATATTGTATTGTTTGCACCCAAAGCTGAAGTAGTAGAATTATTACATAAAAATAATGTTCATTATTGTTTTGCTTGGCCTGAAGAAAATATGTTAGATGAGATTATTGAAAGAAGTAAAAATAGAGGGAACAATGAAGAATTTATATCAAAAATAACTAAGGTATACTATAGAGATCATCCTAAAGAAAATGATGATGTTATATGGATTAAAAAAGGCCAGTTTTTGGAAGATGTTTTAATAGAAAGAGGAATATTGAAAGCTTAAAATATAATTATGTACATAAACAAAAATAAGGAGCAGGAAATGAAAAGAATAGCAATCTTTGGTTCGACAGGTTCTGTAGGAGAAAGTACATTAAATGTAATAAGGGAAAATTCGATTTTATTCAAAGTAACTACATTAGTTGCAGGAAAAAATATAGAAAAATTAATAGAACAAATAGAAGAATTTAAACCTGAAAATGTGTACATTATGGATGAGCCAAATGCAAGAAGACTAAAAGAATTATATCCAAATATAAATATATATTGTGGTGAGGAAGGGTTAGAAGAAATATCACAATTAGTAGATTTTGATATTTCAGTATCAGCATTAGTTGGTGTAGCAGGACTAAAGCCAACATACAATATGATAAAAAATGGAAAGACAGTTGCACTTGCAAACAAGGAAGCTCTTGTTGCAGGAGGAGAGCTTATAATGAAAGCTGCTCGAGAGTGCGGTGCAAAGCTTCTTACTGTTGATAGTGAGCATAGCGCTATTATGCAATGTTTAAAAGGTGAAGAAAGCAATAAAATCGATAAAATAATACTGACAGCTTCAGGAGGACCTTTTTTTGATAAAGCAATAAATGATAATATTACAATTCAAGAAGCACTTAATCACACAACTTGGAGTATGGGTAAAAAAGTTACAATAGATTCTTCAACAATGATGAATAAGGGATTTGAAATAATAGAGGCAAAATGGTTATTTGATGTGGATCCAACTCAAATTGAAGTGGTAGTACATAGACAAAGTTTAGTACATTCTATGGTTCAATTTAAAGATGGAACTATAATGGCAAATATTGGACCAAAATCTATGCAAATACCAATCGCTTATGCACTAAATTATCCAAATAGATTATGCAATAATATTCAAAAACTAGACTTGTTTGAAATAGCTGATTTAAAATTTGAAAAACCAAATTTAGACAAATTCAAGTGCTTGAGACTAGCATATAAAGCAATTGAAATGGGACATAGTTATCAAGTTATACTAAATGCAGCAGATGAGATCTTGGTAGATGGATTTTTAAATGGAAAAATAAAATATACTCAAATTGCAGATGGACTTGAAGAAATGATGAATATGTATGAAAAAGTTGAGTTAAATTCAATTGAGGATATTTTAGAATTTGATAAAAAAGTAAAAGAAGATACTAGAATGAAATTTATAAAAAGATGATACAAACAAAACAATTGAAGCTGAAATTACACTATAAAAAACGAATAAGGCGCTATTTTAAGTTTGTTTATGAAAGCAAATTTAAAATAGTGTCATTTTTTTTAGGAGTGATAACGGCTGCGAAACATAAATATAATAGAAATGTAATGCAAATATAAAAAAAACGAAAGGCCTTGAAACGATTAAAATAAAAGAAAAATTGGCAATTTGTGCTATTGAAAAAGTTTCTATACTACAATATGCTATATATGATAATATGCGTGGGTTTTATTGCGAGTTAATAAAAAATATAGAAAGGAAAGGTAGTAATGACTCTTAAAGAACACTATTTAACTAATAGAAGAAAAAGTATAAAGTCATACTTTAAATTAATTGTCATATTTTTTGTTATTATTACTTTTTCATATACATTTACTAGATATACAGGTACTATGGCAAATAATGGAGCAATTACAGTTGCTAAATGGCATATAGAAATTAATGGTGAGGAAATATCTAGCTTGACAAGTAGTTTGAATAGTAACATAGATTTGCTTAATGTAGCAGATAATACAACCAATATAGATTCTAGAGATGAATGCTACTTTGATATAATTATAGACCCAAGTACAACCGAGGTGGCAGTTTCGTATTCTATTTCAGTAGATTTAGCTACATCGAATTTACCTATTGGAACAAAAATTTTAAGATATGAAAAGTTTGTAAATACTGGTGTAAATGAGGTAAGTGAAGGGGTAGTGACTGTAAATGATGAAGATGTTTCTGTATCTGAAAGTATTATGCTTTCTGGTGCTCAAACAGCACTTAGCAGTGATTCAATACGAAGATATAGATTTTATTGTAAAATACCTTTCCCTATAGATGTAACTCAAAATGATAGTTATGTAGTTACACCAGTTATTTCAGTAGAACAATACATAGTATGATAACGAAAGAGAGTAAGAAGTATGAAAAGAATAACAAAAATTAAAGTTAAATACTTTTTAATATTTTTTTGTACAATACTTATTTTAAGTATTGTTTTTCCTACTTTCATGAAATACTATGTAAGTGTTACTGCAGATGTGGTTGGAAATGCAAAAGAAACCAGATCGAGTACATACACAGTAAGATTTCATAGTAATGGTGGAACGGGTAGTATGCAAGATATGACGGTGACATATAATGAAGCTGAAAATCTTACAAGTAATACATTTGTTTATAGTGGATATAATTTTTCAGGATGGAATACAGAATCAAATGGTACTGGAACAGGTTATAGTGATGGGCAAGAAATAAATATGACAGATTATTTAAATGGAGACGAAATTGATTTATATGCACAATGGGTACAAGGCGTTGCAATGATAGGGAATACAGTATACAATACCTTGCAAGCAGCAATTAATGCAGTGCCAACAAATAATACTGAAACAACTATTGTATTATTAACTAATGTAACAGAAAATTTGACTGTGAACGCAAATAAAAATATAACATTTAATTTTAATAATCATACGGTTACAAATAGTGGTACCAATTCGGTATTCAAAAATCATGGTACAGTAAGAATATCAAATGGAACAATAACTCAAACATCTTCAAATGAGAGTGCATTTGATAATTCTTCTACTGCCAAGTTATATATTAGTGGCGGAACTATACAAATGACTAATACAGGTGGTAAACAAGCTATATATAATAATGGAGGTATTGTTGAGATATCAGGAACAGCATATCTTAGTGCAGTTGGAAATCAAAGTGATCCTAGTAAACAAAGACCTGCTGTTCATAATTTAAATAATGGAACTTTAACTATTACTGGAGGAACAATTGTATCAAATAGTCTTATAGCTGTTAAAAATGATGCTGGAACTTTGGTAATTGGTGCTAAAGATGGTACTTCAAATAATGCTTCACCTGTAATTCAAGGTGGAACGTATGGAGTAAGTAGTACACCTGGATATAGTTTCTATGATGGTATTATTAAAGGTAAAACAAATGCAGTAAATAATGAATCTTTAATTACTGATATAGAAGATGGGTTATCAATTATACATCAATCTGAAAATATAGGTGGTGTTAATTATCAAACTATAATATTAGGTGTAGCTAATGTATATAGGACGGTAACATTTAATCCTAATGGTGGATCTGTTAATGAACCAACTAGGAATGTATTAGATGGTGATCCAATTGGAACACTTCCAGTTCCAACACAAGCGGGATATGATTTCGATGGCTGGTTTACTTTAGCGGAAGGTGGAAGTATGATCAGCAGTAGCACAATAATAACAAGCAATATAACATATTTTGCACATTGGACAGAAAATTATTCAGCAATGATAGGAACTACATACTATAGTACATTACAAAGTGCAATAAATGCGGTACCAACAAATACACAAACAACAATTACACTTTGTAAGAATGTGTCTGAGGCATTAGAAGTTGCAAAAAATAAAAACATAGTATTTGACTTGCAAAATTATACAATATCTAATGATGGTAATAAGCAGGTTATAGTAAACAATGGAACGATAGCAATTTCTAATGGAACTATAGAATCAAATGCGGATTTTGCTACTATAGATAATAATAGCGGTGCAAGACTTGTAATAAGTGGTGGAAATATAATAGCAACAGGAACTAGAGGTGCAATATACAATACTGGTGGAACTGTCGAAATATCTGGCACAGCATATCTATCATCGGCGGCTGTTGGAAGGCCAGATAACATGAATTATGATAGAGCAACAATTAACAATATAAAAAATGGACATTTAACTATAACTGGAGGAGAAATTATTTGTACAGTTCAAGAAGCTGTAAATAATGATACAAATGGAACGTTAACAATAGGATCAAAAGATGGATCAATAAATAATACAAGTCCTATAATAATGGGAAAGAGAAATGGAATAATAAATACAGGAACGTTTAATTTTTATGATGGAATAGTAAAAGGAATCACTGGTACTATCTCTGGAACAATTGCAGACATAGAGACTAATAGTACAAGAACAACTGGTACAGAAACAATAGGTGGAGATACATATCAGATTGAATATTTAGAACCTTCAATATGAAATATTACTAATGAGGAGATATAATGATTTATACAAATGAATTTATAATGAGAAAAAATGCTAATAAAATGCTTTTAAAGAAGATTTTTAGGTTTATTTATATATCTATTTTTACAGCTATTTTCATACTTGTATTGTACTTAGGATATATGAGATACATAAAAAAAGAAAATAATGTTGGTATATTTGGATTTAGACAATACATTGTCATTACTGGGAGTATGGAACCCAAATATAAAGTTGGAGATATGATAATTGTAAGAGAAACACCTGAAGAAAAAATAAAAGTTGGAGATATAATCAATTACACTTCTGAAAATGGAATAGATACAATAACTCATAGAGTAATAGATATTGAGCAAATAGATGGAAAAACTTTTTACAAAACAAAGGGAGATAACAATAGTAGCGAAGATGTTGGCCTAGTTGACTACAGCAGAGTAAAGGGAACATTGGTTTTTAAAATAGGTAAATTAGGAACAGTCATTACAAATCTGTATACAGGAACAGGAATTGCAGTTATATTTGCAATCATTGTAGTTTCATATTTAAGAGATAAAAACAAAGAGGAAAAAATAATAGCAAGGGAAAATGCTAGAAAAATTTATAATGTTCCAAAATATGGACATAGTAGTAGTATGAGATAATAGAGTTAAATTATGAGGGAGCGAGAGCTCTCTTTTTTTTGACAAATCTGTGGAAATATATTAGTTTATATAATATAATATGTAAATAAGTTTAGGAGAATGATATGGCAAGAAAAAGTGTACTAATAATTTCATCCCTAAATCCCAATGAAAAAATAATAGAATATATAGATAACCTTATAGAGAATGATTTTAAAAAGATTATCATCGTAAATGATGGTAGTAAAGTAGAATGCACAGAAATTTTTAAAAAGCTGAAAGAAAAAGAAGAATGTATTGTATTAAATCATTGTATAAGTTTGGGAAAGGGAAGAACTCTAAAAGATGCATTAAATTATTACATGAGTGAAATAGAAACAATTGAATACAATGGTGTTGTGACTATTAATTATAGTGATAATTATCTAATTGAAGATATAATAAAAATAGATGAAGCTATTTCAAAAGCTTCTGATAGGCTGGTACTCGGAACTCATGATTTTGATCAAAAAGATGTTCCAAAGAAAAGTATTATAAAGAATAAAACTATTAGTTTAACACTAAAATTATTATATGGAAAAAAGATAGTTGATACACAAACTGGTCTTCGTGGTATACCAAATAAACTTATTCCTTCGTATTTGTATGTACAAGGAGAAGGTGATGAGTATGATACGGGGATTTTAATAGAATCAATTAAAAACAAAATAAAAATCGTTGATGTGATAATAAAAGGTGGATATGGAGATAATGGGGAAAATTCTAAATCCAATTCGATAAAAGATTTCTTTATGACATACTATATTGTACTTAGCATATTTTTCAAATACTCTATTTCATCATTAATGGCTGCATTTGTTGATTTGCTCGGATTTGTATTATTTACTGAATTACTTAGAAATATATCTATTTCAAATGAAATAGAAATTCTTTTAGCGACTATTTTAGCAAGAATTATTTCATCATTTGTAAATTATAAATTAAACAAGATCATGGTATTTAGTATGAAAGAAAGATCTAAGTCGGCGTTTTTTAAATATTACGTTTTGATATTTATGCAAATGCTATGTTCTGCAGGATGTGTTATGTTATTAAATAAAGTTGTTACAAGCACTGTAATTTCAAAAATTATAGTAGATACAATATTATTTTTCTTAAGTTATCATGTGCAGAGGATATTTATATTTAAGAATAAAAAGCAGTATTGAAAGGAATTTAATGAAAAAACTAAAGAATTATAAATTTTTCTTATCAGATATGATGTTGAATATGATAGGTTTTGGCATATATATTTTTTCTCAGCAAATTTTGTTTTTACCTATTGTCGCAAAACTTGTAAATGATGACATATATTCAAAAGTTGTACTATTTATTTCACTTTTAAATGTAATATGTAACGTGACAGGAGGAGAACTTGGTAATGTACGACTTGTAAGAAATAGTGTTTATAAAGAAAAGAATATAAAAGGTGATTTCTTAAATATTTTTTCGTATATTTCTGTTTTTATTGTAGTTGTAGTATTCCCAATATTTATTTTTTATTTTAAATATTCGGTAGTGGGAAGCTTATTTCTTGCTATAACACTTTTGTTTACATCAGCTAGGCTATATTCTACGTGTTATTATAGATTAGAAAAAAAGTATGTTAAAGTGATTATACAAAACTTGGTTTATCTTTTTGGAATGATAATAAGTCTTGTTTTGTTTTATTATATTCGCAATATTTATATGATTTTATTTATTCCTGAGTTTATCAGTTTTATTTATGCATATTTGAATGCAGATTTATTCAAAATGGGTTTTGGAAAGACAGATGAAATAAAGGCTACATTTAAAAAATATGGCGAACTTTCAACAATATCTCTTCTTACAAATCTTATGAATTATTTCGACAAATTTTTGATATATCCTATGTTTGGAGCAGAAGTTATAGCAGTTTATTATGCAGTGAATTCTGTTTCTAAAATTACGAGTTTGATTTCAAATCCAATGTCAAGTGTAATACTTGCGTGGGTTTCAAATAGTGATGAAAAAAATAATAAAATTATAATTAAAAATACTTTATTGTTGAGTTTACCACTTATAGTAATTTGTATTTTATTTACAATTCCATTTACATATCTTGCACTTAAGATTTTATATAGTCAATATCTTTCAAATGGAATTATACTTATTATACCAGTAGCTATTGCATCTGGATTTGGAGTTGCATGTAGTTTGATAAAGTCTGTATTGCTTAAGATGTACGACTCAAGAAAATTAGTTTATATATATTTGTTTTATTTTACAATTTTTATAATTCTTGCATTTTGTTTAAGCAAAAGATTTAGTATTGTCGGATTTGCATATGCTAACTTAGTTTCTAAGGCAATATTATATATAATATTCGACATAGCAATTACAAGAATAAATGTAACGAAAAAGTAATATATTTTTTATTTTAAATGTTGAAATAAAATATTTTTATATATACAATGTATGTGTAATAATATGACAAACATATTGTAGAAGGTGAGTGTTTTCTATAAAAAATGTTTGTGTGTTCTTTTACATAATTACTCTTACCAATTAAAGACTATAAAAGATTTAATGAAAAGATAAGTCCTCTACTGACGGGTATTGGGCTTATAGGAATATCGACAGATTTAAATCAAGAGAAAATAGTCGTGTAAATGGTTTAAAGAGGAAACATAATAATTCTATTTGAGTTTCAGAAAAAAATAAATGAACGGTTCATTTTTATTTAGTCTGCAACGCAAATATAGTAGTAAGGAGTTTGACTTTGACTATTTGATACTGTCTTACACTCGGCAAGGTTGATGTAGTTAAGGTATGTATGATCAAAGAGAATGCAAGAAAAAGCCAAATGAGAAATCATATGGTTGGGCCCACAAACTTGGAGTAAGTACATGTCGTGATTGCAGAGAGCAAGCTGGAGATAAGGTCTGCTTGAGAATAGAAGAATCAAATGTAATTATTATTATGTTTGTTGTCTGCAAAAACGGATACTAATGAAGTCAAAAAGAATCATGACCTTTTTGATATCAAGTAGTTTATTTTTGGATAAATATCATGAAAAAAAAAGTGATAGGAAATGAGAAGAAAAGGACTTATGAGTACTCATTAAGACCAAAGTCAAATATTAGAAAGTATATAAGAGCTATTTTATAAGTACATGAAGATATAATATTTAAATTTAATTTAAATATTAGTTCCGATATCCGAAATGTATTTGTGATATAGAAATTATAAAAATCAAAAAAATTTGATAAATAGGGTTGGGAAAGGTGTAGTGTAAAACGATATGCAAACAAAAAAGAAAGTAATTCACCATTTAAAGGGGGAATTAGATTTGCAATTGAAAATCTGTATGCCTTCTTTTTTTTTTGCTTTTTATACTGGCAAAACTTAAGTTGTTTTTTTAGTATTTTTGTGATATAGTGAAGATGTTTATGAAAACTTGTAAGGAGCAATTATGGTTATATTTAAGGCAATTATATTATTTGTAATTCTTATTGTTATGCCAATGTTTATAGGATATTTACCATTACATTTTTTAAGAAAGTATCATATAAAGCCAAGTATTATCCTATCTATTGTTTTTGGATATATTCTTGAATTTGCTTCTTTTGAGATATATAGTGTACCATGTGTCTTTTTAGACACATCATTAACAATTTTAACTTGTATATATGTTTTTACAAATATAGTTTTGATTTCTTTGACTATTTTTTTTAATAAAGAATATTTCACTCAAAGAATTCATGAAATTAGATCATTTAAGTTTTCTTTTGCAAAATTCTTTAAAGAAAACTACATTCCAATAATTGTTTTAATTCTCGTGTTATTTCAAAGTGTTTATTTAAGTACACATATGCATGAAGATGCTGATGATGCATATTATGTAGCTCAAGGTGAAACATCTGTATATACAGATAGTTTGTATAGATATAGTGCGCTTACTGGAAAATATAATGAAGATAGAGAAGTACAATACATGCTTGGTCCATTTCCTCTTTTCTATGCTGTTCTTTCGAGTTTATCTCATGTTGAATCTACAATCATAGCACATTCGGTTGTACCACTAGTATTTATACCGATTTGTTATATGGCTTATTTTGTACTTGCTAAAAAGTTATTTGATGACGATATGGAAAAAACATGGATATTTTTATTCTTTTTATGTATACTTTCAATTTTTGGAAATTATACAATAAGAAATAATTCTACATTTATGTTATTTAGGATTTGGCAAGGAAAAGCTATGCTTGCAAACTTTATTATTCCGGCACTTTGGTATTTTTGGTTTTTAGCTGAAGAGTGTGATTTTAAAGGAATTAATTATTTATTAATTTTACTTTGCTTATTTGCAGGGTTGTTTACGACTACCATGAGCACTATAATTTGTACAATTATTCTTGGAAGTCTTGCATTTATAGATCTTTTAAGAAAAAGAAATATAAAAAGATTTATAAAGATATGTTTGTGTATTGTGCCACTTATATTATGTAGTGCTGCTTATATTTTGTTTTAATAGGATGAAGTTATGTTTAGTGGGGAATTTGAATTTATTGGAAAGACCTTAAAAGAAGTAAATGGTACTGGTATAGTTTTACTTCTATATGTTTTGGCATTCGTATATATTTGTGTATACGAAAAGGACAAAGAAAAGAGAGTATTTTTCTTGTATACACCACTACTTATTTTAGTTTGTATTTTAAATCCTTTATTTGTGAAATGTGTTAAAAATATATTGAAGGTAAGTATATATTGGAGGCTTTTTTGGGCGATACCTATAGCAATAACCATTGGGTATACTTGTACTGATATTGTTTCAAAAATTGAAAAACCAAATAAAAAGATAGTTGTTTTTGTTTGTCTTATATTTGTGATTATTTTTAGTGGAAAATTTATTTATACTGAAGATAACTATAAAAAGGTTGCAAATTTCTATAGGCTTCCTGATGAAGAAGTTGAACTTATTCAGCATATAGTCATTGAACCAGGAGATTACAAAAAAGTAATGGCACCAGTTAGTTTAAATTCGCATATAAGACAAGTTGCACCGAATATTATACTTGCATATAGACGTATGGCAAATGGAAATTATGATAAATTTCCTATTGCAAGTGCAACGGAATTTGGAAATATAGAATATATAGGTAAGTATTCAAAGGAAGAAAAATGTAATTATCTTATATTAAAAAAATCAGTAGAACTTACTGCACCACCAGAAAATATAGGCTTTTATACATTTTATGAAACAGAAAGTTATATGGTATACAAAAATCCAAATATAGGAGGAAATTGACATGAATATATTAGTGACAGGAGGACTTGGATTTATAGGTTCTCATACAGTAGTTGAACTTAGTAAATCAGGTCATGATGTAGTAATTATGGATAATTTATTTAATAGTAAAGAAGATGTGTTAAATAGTATAGAGACAATTACTGGAAAGAAATATAAATTTTACAAAGCTGATGTAAGAGATAAAGATGCATTAAATAGTATTTTTTCTGAAAATAAAATTGATGCAGTAATTCATTTTGCAGGGTTTAAGGCTGTAAATGAATCTGTTCAAAAACCTATTATGTATTATTCTAACAATTTAGAGACTACTCTTTCACTTTTGGAAGTAATGGATAAGTATAATGTAAAAAGGTTTGTATTTAGTTCAAGTGCAACAGTATATGGAGAAGTTGAAAACGAAGTTTGTACTGAAAGTCAAGGAAGGGGAATAGCTTCAAACCCTTATGGTACAACAAAAATTATGATAGAAAAAATATTGGAGGATTTATACAAGGCAGATAATAGTTGGGATATTACTATCCTAAGATATTTTAACCCAGTTGGTGCTCACGAATCAGGACTAATTGGAGAGGATCCAAATGGTATACCAAATAATTTAATGCCATATATACTTAAAGTGGCAGCAGGGGAATTAGAAGTTTTAACTATATTTGGTAATGATTACCCTACAAGAGATGGGACTTGTATAAGAGATTTTATTCATGTGGTTGATCTTGCCAAAGGACATGTGAAGGCTTTAGAAAATGCTCCGAAAGGATTAAATTATTATAATTTAGGCTCTGGAAAAGGTATTACTGTTATGGAAATGGTAAGAGCATTTGAAGATGTAAATAATTTAAAACTAAATTATAGGATAGGTAGTAGAAGAGAAGGAGATCTAACGGGATATTATGCCGATGCAAGCAAGGCATATGAAGAACTTGGTTGGAAGACAGAGAAAAATTTGGAAGATATAGTAAGAGATTCATGGAATTTTAAAAGAAAGAGAAATGATGTACAAAATAATGATTAATAAATTAAAAAAATTGAGTAAATATCAGAATATTTTGATTATAGTTGCAGATATCATGTGTATAGTTGCTTCATACATCATGGGACTTCTAATTATTACGACTTCTTTTTCTGAGATGTTTAGTGAGTATTATATAAAAAGAACATCAACAATTATAGCTATTTCAATAGTTGTATATCAGATTATTTTTCATATAGCGGGCTCTTATAAGCATATTATAAGATATGAAGAAGCTAAAGATTACGCTATTTATATGATTTTAAGCGTAGTATCTTCAGGAATAATTATAGTGTTTAGACAGATGTTTAGACTTCCTATAGTTTCTAGGAGACTTATATTTCTTGCAAGCCTTTTTATAGGTCTTTTGATGGTTAGTTATAGAGTCTTTATAAGATTTTTACTTGTATATGATGATCAAAATGCTAAGGAAATGTCGGCAAAAAATAGCAAAAATTTACTTATTATAGGAGCTGGAAATGCTGCACATGAGATAATAAAAACCATTCATCAAAATTTACGAAGTGAATATAATATCATTGGAATTATCGATGATAATAAGAGAAAAAAGAATTACACAATATCTGGAGTAAAAATTCTTGGAAATAGGAATGATATAATAAATGTTTGCAAAGAGAAAAAAGTTGACATTATATTCTTCTCTATAGCAAACATAGATGTTAAAAATAAAAAAGATATACTAAGAATTTGCCAAGAGACAAATGCTAAAGTACGTATACTTCCTGGCATAAAAGAGATTATTAGAGATAAAAAGCTGATTGATAATTTAAGGGATGTGGAAATAGAAGATATACTTGGAAGAGAACCTGTAAAACTTGGCGGAAAAAATATAGAAGAAATAATAAAAGGAAGAGTAGTTTTAGTAACAGGAGCTGGAGGATCAATAGGGTCAGAACTTTGTAGACAGATTATAAAGTTTAATCCTAAGAATCTTGTCATGCTTGATATATATGAAAACAATTTATATGACATTCAGCAAGAACTTAAAAGGTCTTTTCCTAAGAAAAATATAACCACAGTGATAGCTAGTATTAGAGATGAAAAAAGACTTGATGAAATTTTTTCTAAGTACAATCCATATCTTGTATTTCATGCAGCAGCTCATAAACATGTACCTCTTATGGAAGAAAGTCCAATTGAGGCTATTAAAAATAACATATTTGGTACATACAATGTGATAAACGTTTGTGACAAATATAAGGTTAAAAGATTCATACAAATTTCTACTGATAAAGCAGTAAATCCTACAAATATAATGGGCGCCACAAAGAGAATGTGTGAAATGATGGTACAAGCAAAAAATAGTGTAAGTGATACAGAATATGTAGCTGTTAGGTTTGGAAATGTACTTGGTTCAAATGGATCTGTTGTGCCACTTTTCAAAAAGCAAATCGCAGAAGGAGGCCCAGTTACTGTTACTCATAAAGAAATTACAAGATTCTTTATGACTATACCTGAGGCTTCAAGTCTTGTACTTCAAGCTATTGCAGATGCAAAGGGTGGAGAAATATTTGTACTTGATATGGGAAAACCTGTAAAAATATATGATTTAGCAGTAAGCCTTATAAAGCTTTCTGGATATGTACCAAATGAAGATATTGAAATAAAAATTACTGGTTTAAGACCTGGAGAAAAATTATATGAAGAGCTTCTTATGGGTGAAGAGGGTCTTCAAAAAACAGAAAATGATAAGATATTTGTTGCTAAGCCAATGGATATTACTATGAATGAAATAACTAGTAAATTAGATAAATTTAATGAAATAATTGAAAATGAGAATTTACCTAAAGAAAAAATTATAGAAATTTTTAAAGAAAATATACCAACATATATGCCTGAAAAAGGAGGAAATTAATGAAGAAGATATATTTAGCATCACCAAAAATGTCAAAGGAAGGATATGAAGAAGAATACGTAAAAAATGCATTTGATACAAACTGGCTTTCTACTGTAGGAGAAAACCTTACAGAATTTGAAGAGGATATGAAAAGGTATTTGAATGTAAAATGTACTTTAGCGCTAGCAAGTGGTACTTCAGCTATACATTTGGGACTTAGAAGTTTAGATGTAGGAGATAAAGATATTGTATTTGTTTCAGATCTTACATTTGTGGCATCTGTAAATCCAATAGTTTATCAAAATGCTATTCCTGTATTTATCGACTCAGAACCAGGTACATGGAATATGAGTCCAAAGGCTTTAAGAAAAGCATTTGAGAAATATCCAAATCCAAAGGCAGTCGTAGTAACTCATCTATATGGTAGAGGAGCAAATATGGATGAAATAATGAAGATATGCAAAGAAGAGCATAATGTATTTGTATTAGAAGATGCTGCAGAGGCTTTGGGTACTATACACCATGGTAAGTATTTGGGAACTATTGGTGATATGGGAGCACTTTCATTTAATGGTAATAAAATAATTACTACTACGAGTGGTGGTATGCTTGTTTCAAATAATGAAGAAAGATTAAGTAAGGCAAGATTTTGGTCTACTCAAAGTAAGGACCCTGCAAGATATTATCTTCATTCACAACTTGGATACAACTATAGAATGAGCAATGTCTTAGCAGGTATAGGAAGAGGACAACTTAAAGTATTGGAAGAAAGAATAACTGAGAAAAAAGCTATTTTTGATATGTATAAAGAAGCATTTAAAGATATAAAAGATATAGAAATGATGCCAGAGGATAAGGATGAAAGATCGAATTATTGGCTTTCAACAATTACACTTAAAGAGGAATCAAAAGTAAAGCCGATAGATATAATAGAGGCATTAGAAAGAGAAAACGTTGAATCAAGGCCTGTATGGAGACCTATGCATATGCAGCCTTTATATGAAAGAAACGAGTTCTTCAGTCATAATGATAGTGGTGTAAGTGTGGGAGAAGATATCTATATAAGAGGTGTATGTCTTCCATCAGATGTCAATATGACAAAAGAAGAACAAGAGAAAATAATTGAGATTATAAGAAAGCTATTTATGTAAGATGTATAAAAAATACCTAAAAAGAATTTTTGATTTTATAATAAGTTTGTTTGCACTTGTGGTTTTGTCACCTCTTATGATTATACTTGCAGTACTTATAAAGATAAAACTTGGAAGTCCAGTTATATTCAAGCAAGAAAGACCTGGAAAAAATGAAAAGATTTTTACTCTTTATAAATTCAGAACGATGACTGATAAAAGAGATGAAAATGGAAAACTACTACCTGATATTGAAAGACTAACTAAATTTGGTAGAATTTTAAGAAGCACTAGTTTGGATGAGCTTCCAGAATTTGTAAATATCTTAAAAGGAGACATGAGTCTAATAGGTCCAAGACCTCTTGCTGTATGTTATTTACCTTATTATAACGAGACTGAAAAACATAGGCACGATGTAAGACCAGGACTTACAGGTTTAGCACAAATAAATGGTAGAAATGTATTAAGCTGGGAAGAAAAATTCAGCTATGACATTGAATATATAAATGATATAAGATTTTTAAAAGATGTTAAGATTTTTTTTCTAACCATTATAAAAGTTTTTAAAAGAGAAGGAGTTCAGGTTAGAGGAAAAGGACAATCAATGGATTTTGACAAATATAGAAAATATACACTAAAGAAGGCTGATTCAGATAATTTAGATGAAATAAAGAAAAAGTTTTTTAAAGAAATAAAGTTTAGTATGGCACATACTGCACTGGATGGTTTTATGGGTGAGGTATATGTAGATGATATTCAAAATCCTACTTTTTCTCTTATTAATGCAGGAAGATACTCTTTTATTGATGGAGATTGCCATTCAGAATTTGCTAGATTTGCTCTTTTGAAATTAGATTTATATTATAATTCAATAATTGCAAACACAGAATGGTATAAACTTATAGAAGAAGTTTTTGAAAATAGATTTGAGATTAATTATAGATATTCCCTAAAAAAAGATACTATTTTTGATTTAAATAAATTAGAAAAATTTTCTAAAGATATACCAGATGGATTTGAAATAAAAAAAATAGATGCAGAGATTTTAAATACTATTAAAAATACTGATTCCTATGTATGTAATATAGGAATGTCTGACAATTATGAGGAAAATGGTTTAGGGTATGTAGCTTATAAAGATGAAAAAATAGTAGGCGTTTGTACTTCAAATTTTGTATATAAAAATAGTTTAGAAATAAATTTAAAAGTTGATGAAAAATATAGAAGAATGGGACTTGCTACGTGCCTTGCTGCAAATCTTATTATAGATATAAACAAAAAAAATATGTATCCAAGCTGGGATGCAGCAAATTTAAATTCTTTAGAACTTGCCAAAAAACTTGGATATGAGTTTGATTCAAAGTATGAAGTTTATAGGATTAAATTGAAATGAAAAAGAGGGTCTTAGTCTTAAATTGTGGTACACTTGCATCTACATATATAAATATGCTCTTAAAAAATAATAGTGAATTTGAGCTTTGGGGGGCATCTACTTATAATAATCACGGGGAATATATTTACAAAAATTATATTAATGATATTCCAAATATAAGTAGCAAGTCATTTATAGAGGTGTTAAATGAGAAAATTGAGAAGCATAATTTTGAGTTTATTATTACACCTCATGAGGATCTAGCTCTATATCTTCAAAAAAATAAGGATATCATAAATGCAAAAATTACATGTTCATGCTATGAAACGGCACTTCTTTGTAGATATAAATCAAAACTATATGAAAAAATGAAAAATTATGATTTTACTCCAATGGTTTATAAAAATGATATTAAGACTTTTCCAGTATTTATGAAGAAAGATGATGATCAAGGAGCAAAATGTGCATTTAAAATAGAAAGCCATGATGAATTTGTATTCTATAGTAAAAAATATTTAAATATGATAGTGACAGAATATTTGCCAGGTGACGAAATCACAGTCGATTGTTTTACGAACAAAAATGGAAAGCTTTTATTTATAAATCCAAGACTTGCATCAAGAGTTTTAGCTGGGATTGATGTTCATTCAAAAACCATTAGAGCTAATGAAGAAGTATTATTCATTGCAAAATCTTTAAATAAAGAAATATGTTTTAGAGGATATTGGTTTTTTCAAATAAAAAAGGATAGATTTGGAAAATATAAACTGCTTGAGATTTCTACAAGACTTGCTGGTGCATTTGCTTTGACAAGAGCATATGACATAAATTTGCCACTTATGGCACTTAAAGATTTTGATGATCAAGATGTAGAAAAATATTTTGAAAGTACAAATAAGCTTGATGTTGAGACAGACATGCAATTTTTTGCAAGATATAAGATAGATATAAAATATGATAATGTAATTATAGATTTTGAGTCATGTTTTAAAGACAGAGTTGATGAATTATTTATAGCGTTTATTTATCAGTGCATAAACAATAATAAAAAGCTAATAATTTTAACACAAGATGAAAGCATTTCTAAACAAAGACTTAGTAGATTAAAGATTGATAGTAGTATATTTGAATATATAAGTGAAATTACAAAAAATGAAAATTGTATTTTGATTTCAGACAATGAAAGTCAGAAAAGTGGTATTAATAGTTTCTCTATATGTAATATAGATTCTTTAATAGATTGGAGGAATTAGTTATGGAAATAGGAAGTGATTTTTGGACTTATGAGGGAAACCTCAAATCAAATAATGAAGATTTTTGGAATATTGGAGAGGATACGAAATTCACTTTTTCAGGAAGAACTGCAATATATTATGTATTAGATGAAATTGTAAGAGATAATAATATAAAAGTAGTGTATATGCCATCATATATTTGTGAAAGTATGCTTAAGCCATTTCAAGATTTTGGTCTTAAGATAAAGTATTATGGTGTCTTTTTTGATAATGGCTTAGTATACGATATAGATAAAAATGAAGAATTTGATATATTCTTTGCCATGAATTATTTTGGATATTCAAAAACAAATATGGGTGACTTTATAAAGTATTTTAAACAAAAAGGAAAAATCATTATAGAAGATATTACTCATAGTATATTATCTAAAAAAATGTATAGTGAGTATTCAGATTATTTGATTGGAAGTCTTAGAAAATGTTTGCCAATTATTAGTGGTGGAATTGCAGTAAATATGAATGATAAATTTAAAGGCAGACTAAAAGAACCAAATAAGACATATGTAAATTTAAAAAAATCTGCAATGGATAGAAAAAAAAGATACATTGATGAAATGTCTTTCGTTGAAGATTATCAAAAAGATGGAAGCGAAAAGGTAAAAGAAGGATTAGAAGATAGCATAAATTCTCTTAGCGCTGTTAATGCTGAAAGAAATAATTACATTTTCAAAGAACTTGGAGCCTTGTATAGCAAGATGGTAATTGAAAATGAATTTATAAATATAAATAAAGAAGAAAAAGAGATTTTTTTAGAAGAATACAAAAAATTCGATGCTATTCTTGAAGAGGATTACAAAGATTATAAAATTGATAATGAGTCATTGAAAATTGTAATGCATATAGATTTGGAAAAAATAAAGAAAACTAGGATTTCAAATGCTAAGGCTATATATGATGAACTACATGAAAATGATTTTGTAAAATATTTTATAAAGGATTACGATGGCGAGGATGCTTTAATGTATGTCCCAATAATTTTAGATCATAAGTATAGGGACTATTTAAGAAATTATTTGATAAAAAATGAAATCTATCTTCCTATACATTGGCCACTTGAAAATGATATATCTAGAAGAGAACTTTCACTTGTATGTGATCAAAGATATACAAGAGATGATATAAGTAGATACATTAAAATGATAATAGATTTTATGGATAATTGGAGATAAGAGTGAAGGATTTTTATTTTGATAATAACTATGGAAAATTATATGAGAAAGCAGAAAATGGAAAACAGGAAATTTTTAAATTTGAAAATGAAAACGGGGTTGTTTCAAATCAAATTATAAAAAGAGAAATACCATATAAAGTTGATGAAAAAACATTTTTTGACCTTGTTACACCATATGGATATGGCGGACCAGTTATTGAAAAACTAATAGGAAATAAAGAATTATTATTAAAAGAATTTGAAAAATCATTTTCTGAGTATTGTGAAATAAATAATGTGGTTTGTGAATTTGTAAGATTTCATCCACTAGTAAAAAACTATATAGATTTTGAAACTATATACAATCCTATTTATATGAGGAAAACGCTAATTACAAATCTTAAATATGATGATCCTGTGCAGGTAGAATTTAGTAAGAGCGCTAGAAAAAATATCAGACAAGCTTTAAATAAAGGTGTTTATTATGAGATTATAGAGTCACCTGATGATTTAAAGGAATTTGAAAGTATTTATTATGCTACTATGGATAGAAATAATGCGACGGATTATTATTATTTTGATGATGAATATTTTAAAAATATTATAAAGTATTTTGGAAAAAATCTTGTTTTGATTAATGCAAAATATGAAGGAAAAACTATAGCTTCAGGCATTTATTTTACCTATGACAAAGTAATTCATATACATTTGTCAGGTACACTTAGTGAATACTTATATCTTTCACCTGCATATGTTTTAAGATATGCGCTTACAATTTGGGGTAAAGAAAATGGATATGAACTCATTCATCACGGTAGTGGAAGGTCGAATGATGAAAATGATGGACTATATTTATTCAAGAAAAATTTTGCTAAAAATGAATATAGAGATTTTTATATAGGTAAAAAAATATGGAATGACAAGGTATACGATGAGATATGTAAATTAAGCGGAGTTGATAAAAATGAAGCATTTTTTCCAGCATATAGAAAGGTATAAAAATGAAGAAAAAGATTTTATTTGTTGTAAATTTCACAAGACTTCCATGGGAACATGGAAATAGTAGATTTCCATATATTGCATCTCATATAGATAAAGAAAAATTTGATGTAGAGCTTATTACATCAACTTTTTTGCATGGAAAGAAAATACATAGAAAAATAGAAGATATTGAGAAGCAAGATTATAAAATAACACTTATAGATGAACCTGGTTACAAGAAGAATGTTGACATTAAAAGAATTTGGTCTCATAAAACATTTGCTAAAAATGTTGAAAAGTATTTAAATACTTTAGATAACATTGATTATATTTATCTTGCTATACCTTCTGTGTCTCTTGCAAAAGTTGTAACAAAATTTGCAAAAGAAAAAAATATAAGACTTATAGTAGATATACAAGATTTGTGGCCAGAAGCCTTTCAAATGGTATTTCATATTCCTTTTATAAGTAGTATGATTTTTCGCCCTATAAAGAAAGCTGCAGATTATGTATATAGATCAGCTGATAGCTTAATAGCTGTATCTAAAACATATCTTAAGAGAGCTCTTACTGTTAATAAAACTGCAGAGAATAAACTAGTAGTATTTCTTGGTACAGATTTAGATGAGTTTGATGAAGCTATAGCTTCTAATAAGATTGAATATAACGATGATGTGTTTAGGATTGCATATATTGGTACACTTGGAAGTAGCTACGATATAAAATGTGTAATTGACAGTTTAGCTATCTTGAAGGAAAGAAATATAAATAATATTCTGTTTGAGGTAATGGGAAAAGGTCCTTTAGAAGATGAATTTAAAAACTATGCAAAAGAAAAAAATGTAAGTGCTGAGTTTACGGGATATTTAAATTATAAAGAAATGTGCGCGGCGCTTAAAGCGTGTGATTTGGCTGTAAATCCAATAGTTCAGGGAGCGGCTCAGAGTATTATAAATAAAGTTGGAGATTATGCTGCTGCGGGACTTCCTGTAGTAAATACATAGGAATGTAAAGAATACAGAGATATAGTTTTAAATTATGAAATAGGGCTAAACGCTGAATGTGGAAACGCTGAAGATTTAGCAGATAAAATTCAGATGCTATATAATGATGAGGCTTTAAGGAAACAAGCTAGTCAAAATAATAGAAAACTTGCTGAAGAAAAATTTGATAGAAAAGTGACATATAGGGATATATTAAACATATTTTAGTCACATAAAAATCACATTCGATTTATTGATAATAAAAGGCTATAATGATATAATTTTCAGTATATTTGGTAAGGAATTAGGATTATGGATGAGTTTTCAAATTTAGAAAATAGAATAGAAAGATTGCAATCAAATTCTATTAAATGGTATGACTATAAAAAAGATAGTAGCTGTTTAATTGTTCGGAAAAAACGTAGAAGTTATCACTAGAAATTTAAAAAAAAGAATTAATGATATAGAAATTGTGCAAAGTATTGAAGAGCTAAAAGATAATAAAAAGTATACTTATATTATTTTATGGGAATGCATATCATTCAAAAATAAAGAAAATAATTTCAAAATAATTGAAAAAGCAAAATCACATATTGAAACTGATGGAAGCATTTTACTTATAGTACAAAATCTTGCCAATATGAAATTTTTATCTGAAGTTAATTACAATAATTATGAATTAGACGGCATGACAAGAAATGATTTAAAGGAATTAATGAGTGAATCTGGCGTTGATAACTATAGGTTTTATTATCCTTTTCCTAGTCACAAAAATTCAAATGCGATTTTCACTGATGATTTGTATCCAGATTTGAATTCACTACATAGATATATTGATTTTAAATTAAATGTAGAGTTTAGAAACTTTAATGATAGGTTGATTTTAAGAAAACTTATATCATGTGATAGAAAATACTTTAAAGACTTTTGCAATTCATATGTTATAGAAATCAGTTCAAACTTAAACAAGCTTAAAGCATTATATTATAATAATACGAGAAAAAATGAATACAAGTTTTTAACTAAGATTTATGAAGAATGTGTTTATAAGACTTGTAGAGATGAAAGTGTAGAACATTTTAAAAATGTGTGTCAAAATATCGATTTATTAAAGAAAATTGGAATTAATACACTTGATTCATATGATGATAGCAAGATTGTGAGCAAATACGTAAAAAACGGAACAACAATTCAAGACATTATAATGCAAAATATAAATGGTAATATGGATGTTGCTTCAAACTTAATAGATAAATATATAAAAGAAATATTATATAAACTACAAATTGTAGAAAATCCTGATGATACAGCGTTTGAAAAGTACGGAATTAATATAGATGCAGAAAAGAAGAAAAGACTTCATTTTGTACAATATGGTTTGTTTGATTTGATATTTCAGAATATATTTGTTATTGATAATGAATTTTATGTAT
>CAYYBL010000017.1:0-24002 GCA_964470175.1 uncultured Lachnospiraceae bacterium
ACATCATTTGTTTCAATACATTCCAATAAAGTTTTTAAATAATTATATAACTTTTGAATATCATTTTTATCAAAATCATTTGTAGGAATATTTAGTTCTATTAAAATATTTTGGATAAATGATTTGCTAAAACCTATAAAAGAAGATGTTAAAACATTAAGTAAGTTGTTAGAAGCTCTTTTTGAGTTAATAATATCAAAAAAATACTCAAAACTATTAATTTTAATAAAACTTTCTTTTGCAGAAGTAACTTCCTCATATGGATTGGCTGGAAGAAGTTTTCTTAAATCAGTATTTACATGTTTGATAGTATCTATAATAATATTATTTTCGTTAGTAAATATTATATTGCTTTGTCTACTCATTATTTCAATATATAGTTTTCTTATAACCAAATCATTTAATTCGTTGTAACACTCAAAATCAATTTCTATAGTTCTTTCTAAATCTATACTTGTAATACTTATTATTTTTGAATTAAGAAGATATTTTCTAAGTAGCATACAGAAATTATAAGCAGTTTGTGGATTTGGCTTTGAGTATTTTGTAAGATTTATTCTGCAAAAATCAGAGGAAATATTTAGAAGCAAAGAATAGTTTATACCATTTTTATATAAACTTAAAATAATATCATTTTTTGTAGGTTCTAAAATTTTGTTTACTTTAGAATCTATAATATTATTTTGTAATTCTTTTACAATTGACTTTGTAACAAATCCATCAAATGCCATAAAAAAATCCTCCAATTCTTTTTAATATTACATTATAACTAAAATAAAATCAACCATGGTTTATCGGATAGAAATTATCAAAACATGTGATTTTTTTAAAATCACATGCCTTTGTTTTTTAAAAGTAACATAACTGTTAATAAAAAGATATATAAATAACACTATATTTATAATATAATTTAAATGTTGAAAATAATATAAAAGGGGAATAATTTGATGAAAAGAAAAATATCATTTATTGGATTATTACTTGTTTTTGTTGTGATTTTCCATAGTATATTTAATTTTAGTTTTGCAGAAGAACAAACTGTTGAAGATTCTATCGATGATTTATCTCCTGGAAAACTATCTGAAGAATATGTAAACTGGTTGGAACTTCCACGAGAGGAACAAGAAAAAACGATTATGCCGCCTGTGGTGACTCTTTCTACAGTCGACATTCCGAAAACTAATCCTTTTATGATAGTTGGGGCTTCAATATCTGCATCGCAACAAAAATTTTCATTAAAGGATATTATTCCTAATAATGTTGTTGTAAGAAACCAAGGTAAAACAAATATGTGCTGGGCATTTGCTGTACTTGCATCTCTTGAATCAAATCTTGGTCTTAGAGATTATTATAATGGAAATACTTCAAATACATATGATTTTTCTGAGAAGCATTTAGCATATTCATCAACAAACGGATTTAATGATGTAGAAACAAACAAATATGGTATAAATATTAAACCAAATGATATGTCTACTATTCTTACTGGTTACTCATATCTTACAAATGGTATGGGAGCTGTGAATGAGTCAGAAATGCCATATACAGATGATTTTAGTAAAATAAACTATAGTGAAATACAAAATAAAAAAGTACAAACAGAAGTAACAGATATAAATACGTTTACAGGATCGAAAGAAACGAGCATGAATAAAATAAAAGAATTGGTAGTAAAGGATGGTGCTGTTACTGCTTCTATATATGGTGCCCAACCATTTTCAGAATGCTTAAATGTTGAAACTGGTGCTATTTACGCTGATGATGGAGAAAAATATGGTATTAACCATGTAGTTACGATAATTGGATGGGATGATACGTATAGTAAAACAAATTTTAGAGAAGATAAAAGACCTCCAAATGATGGTGCTTGGATTATAAAGAACTCATGGGGTGAAAGATTCGAAATTAAATTTGATTCTCAAGAATATGCTTACTTAAAATCGTCAATTTATGAAAGATTTAAAGATTCATTTGCAAGTGAGGGGTATAATTCTCTTGAAGAAACACCTGATTCACTTTATAAGGCTGCACTAGAACAAATAGGATTTACAGTAACTGACACTGGTGCATCAGTAAAATTGGGCGATAATGGTATAATGTACATTTCATATGATGATGTAAATGTTTATACCTCTCTTACAAATGTTGTAAAAGCTAGTACATCAATTAACTATAGCAATATCTATCAATATGATTATCTAGAGTATAACGATTATCTAACATCTTCAGCAACATCATATTATTTGGGTATATCAGTTAAATCAAATGTAGATAGTTCTACAAAAGATGAGTACATCAATAAAGTTGGTATGTGGGTATTATCTCCAATGAAAGCAAGAGTTTTAATATGTGAAGATGGTTCATCTTTAAATGATGCAATTGTACCTTCATTAGCAGAAGGTGTTGATGGATATGAAACCCTAGATAATGGTTACCACACTCTTGAGCTTAGTAATGAAGTAAAGGTTTCAGGTAATTATATGGTTTATGTCGAGTGCATTCCTATTGGTCTTCAAAGTGGTTCTAAATCATATATTCCATTACTTACAAAAAAGCCAACTGTAGAAAAATTTAAGTATGTTACACCAAAAGAAGGTGAAACATTTTATATGAGCAGTAAAGATGCATCAGTAGTTGATTTAGGAAAAGCAAGTTCATATAATTCACAATTTTCAGATTATACAGCTACACTTAAAGTATTTACCAAAGTATATGATAAGGAAACAGGTAAAGAAGAAGTAGTAGATGATAAGGATAAAGAAAAAGAAGAAGAAAAAGAGAAAGAAAAAGAAAGTGAAAATGATAAAGATAAAGAAAAAGAAAAGGAACAAACACCAGTAGCATTTAAGCATACTGATTTTTCTCCTGCAAAATCAACTTGTAATAGTTTCAAATATCATTACAATGACAATGGTGATGCAGCATATGTAATAATGGATGTTGAAGTAAATAATATAAGCATTGATACATCAAGAAATTACAAGTATAAATATTTCTTAACATCAAGTAATAATAGAACAAGTTTTCCTAGATGGTATGAATGTAAAAATGTAAAAATTGAAAATAACAAATTATTATTTAGTATTGATACAAGAGATATCGAGAATTTAACTGAAGAAACTTCAGGAAATAGTTTATTTATCTATATTTTAGAGACAGAAACACTTTCAAATTCAACAGATGATAAAATTTCAAATGCTATACAAATAAGTGGAGTAGGTACTTATGAACTATATGATAAAGATGGAAATTTGATATACAAAGAAGATATATCAAAAACATCTACTGAAACTCAAGCAGAACAAACATCATATACATCATCAACTAATACCCTTAAGAGTACAGAAGATGTACCAAAAGACAATACTATCTCATCTGTAGGATTGCCAAAAACAGGTATGAATGAAATTATTTTTGGTCTTGTGTTTATATTCACATTTGTTGGAATTACAATTTTCGTATTATATGCAAAGATTGATAATGATATAAAATAAAATATGTTGCTAATTCGATTTATTTATGATATATTCTAAAAAGTTTTATAAAATTAGGAGGCAGATTTAATGAAGTTATTTAAAAGCTATAGTGAAAAACAAATAAAGAAGATAATGCCTATAGTTGAAAAAGTAAATAGTTTAGAACCAGAAATGGAAAAACTTACAGATAAAGAATTAAGAGCTAAAACTGATTACTTTAAAGAGCAACTTGCAAATGGAAAAAAGCTTGATGATATTTTACCTGAAGCATATGCTGTAGTAAGAGAAGCTTCAAAAAGAGTTTTAGACATGAGACATTTCGATGTGCAAATCATTGGTGGAATTATACTTCATCAAGGTAGAATTGCAGAAATGAAAACAGGAGAAGGAAAAACTCTTGTTGCAACACTACCTGTATATTTAAATGCACTTACTGGAAAAGGTGTACATGTTATTACTGTAAATGATTACTTGGCAAAAAGAGATAGTGAATGGATGGGTAAAGTATATAGATTTTTAGGTCTTACTGTTGGACTTATTTATAACAGAATGCCTGAAGATCAAAAACATATTGCATATAATGCTGATATTACATACGGTACAAATAATGAATATGGTTTCGATTATCTTAGAGACAATATGGTTATGAGAAAAGAAGATAGAGTTCAAAGAGAACTTAATTATGCTATCGTTGATGAGATTGATAGTATTTTGATAGATGAAGCTCGTACACCACTTATTATATCTGGAAAAGATGCTAAAGCTTCTGTAGACTTATATAAAAGCGTTGATAATTTTGTTGCAGGTTTGGAACCAAAGGTATTGATTGAAGAAGATGTAAAAGATTTAGAGCAAGCTGAAGATAATGAAAACTATGATTATGTTGTTGATTTAAAATCAAAAGCAGCATCACTTACACAAAAAGGTACAGCAAAAGCTGAAAGATTTTTCAATCTTGAAAACCTAAATGATTTAAATAATTCAGAGCTTGTACATGCTATAAATCAATCTCTTAGAGCTCATGGTATCATGAAATTAGATGTTGATTATATAGTAAAAGATGGAGAAGTTCTTATAGTTGATGAAAATACAGGAAGAATTATGTATGGAAGAAGATACAACCAAGGACTACATCAAGCTATCGAAGCAAAGGAAGGTGTTAAGATTCGTGAAGAATCAAAGACACTTGCAACAATCACTTTCCAGAATTACTTTAGAATGTATAACAAACTTTCTGGTATGACAGGTACTGCTCTTACTGAGGAAGAAGAATTTAGAGAGATTTATAGCCTTGATGTTGTTGAAGTTCCTACAAATAAACCTATGATTAGAAATGACCTAACAGATGTAATATATAAAACTGAAAGTGCAAAATTTGCGGCTGTTATTGAAGACATAAAGGCTTCACATGAAAAAGGTCAACCAGTTGTCGTTGGTACTGTTTCTGTAGAAAATTCAGAAAGATTAAGTGAATTACTAAATAAAGAGAATATTGTTCATGAAGTACTAAATGCAAAAAATCATGAAAAAGAAGCAGAGATAATAGCTCAAGCTGGTAAATATGGAGCTGTTACTATTGCAACAAACATGGCTGGACGTGGTACAGATATTATTCTTGGCGGTAATAGCGAATATCTTGCAAAGCAAGAAATGAGAAAAGAAAGATATACCGAACCAATGATTGAACAAGCTACTGCCTTCAATGAAACAGACGATGAAGAAATTTTAGCTGCTCGTAAAAAATACAAAGAACTTGTTGATAAGTATGAAACAACAATCAAGATAGAGAAAAAGAAAGTTGTTGCTGCAGGCGGTCTTAAGATAATTGGTACTGAAAGACATGACTCACGTCGTATAGATAATCAGCTTCGTGGACGTAGTGGTCGTCAAGGAGATCCAGGTGAGTCAAGATTTTATTTATCTCTTGATGATGATTTACTTAAAATATTTGGTGGAGATATTATTAAGAAGATATATGATAGAGTTGATTTACCAGAAGATATGCCTATAGAGGCAAAAATTATTGCAAAAACAATAGAAAATGCTCAAAGTAAAGTTGAAAGCAAAAACTATAGTATTAGAAAACACGTGTTAAACTATGACGACGTTATGAACGTACAAAGAAATATTATATATGGACAAAGAAGAGAAGTTCTTGATGATCCAGAAAGTGATACAATTAGAAATACTATAGTTTCGATGATAGAATCATCATGTGAAATGATTGTAGATGCATATAGAGCAGACATAGAAAATGATGACTTTAATAAAAATGATTTACTAAATGAAATAAAAGTAAATCTTAACATTGGTGAAGTAGAAAGTCTAAATAAAGATAAAGTTTCTGCTGATGAAGTTTTAGAAGAAATAAAGAAAAAAGCACTTGAAAACTACGAAAATAAAGAAAAAGAAATTGGCGAAGATATAAAAGAAGTTGAGAAAATTGTTCTTTTAAAAGTCGTTGATACAAAGTGGATGAATCATATAGATGATATGGATGAGCTAAAAAATGGTATTGGTCTTCGTGCTTATGCTCAAAAAGATCCAGTTGTACAATATAGACAAGTTGGAACAGACATGTTTAATGAAATGACTTCTCAAATTAGACTTGAAGTTTCAAAAATTATGCTACATCTAGTAAAAAGAGGAATGAATATTCAAAGAGAACCTGTAGCAAAAGTTACTGATGAAAAACTAGATGATAGTTATATAAAATCTGAAGATGAAGAATCATCTGAAGTAAAACTTACAGAAGAAGAGCTTACTCCACGTCATAACAATAGAGAAAAGCCTCAGCCTGTAAGAAACGATTTACCAAAGATAGGAAGAAATGATCCATGTCCATGTGGAAGTGGTAAAAAATATAAAAACTGTCATGGAAGACCTGGGGCAGAGCCATTATCTGAAGAAGATCTTGTTAATCTTAGAGCTCATAAATAAATAATAAAAAATCAAAGTTAACGTATATTGAGTAGCAAAAGCAAATTTTAAAATATGCTTTTGCTACTCTTTTTTGTAACCTCATATGCCCATTAAGGTAATATAATAGTGTAAGTCATTTATGAAAGGGAATAAGATGAGAAAAGAAAAAATAGCATTAGAATATTTTAGTAACAATAAATTGAATTTAGAAATGATTATTAATGATTATTATAACTATATAAAAACAATTATTAATAATTCGACAAATATTTCTGAAGAAGATAGTGAAGAAATCATATCAGATGTATTTTATATAATATGGAAAAATTGCGATAAAATTGAAAAGAACTCAAGCTTAACTCCATATATAGCACAAATAACTAAAAACATTGTTTATAAAAACTATCAAAACAATCAAAGAGAAATAAAAACTGATATATTTGAGGACGTAGATTTTGAATTATCAGATAAGTTTTGTTTAGAAAAATTTGTTGAAGAAAAAGAAATTAATGAGATTATTATAAATAACATTGAAAAAATAAATAAATTAGATTCAGAAATTTTTAGAAAATATTATTTTGAAGATAAGTCAATCAAGCAAATATCTAAAGAACTAAATGTCACCAAAACGAATGTTAAAGTAAAATTACATAGAACTCGTAAAAAAATTAAAGAATTACTAAAAAAAGGAGGATTTTAAAATGTCAAAAGATAATGTATATAAAAGAATACAAAACTCTATAGCTATGGATAAATTCAATAAACATGAAAAAATGCTGATTAAAAAGAAAGAATTTATCAATTCATTTCTATCTATAATTGTATGTATATTTTCTATTTCTGGAATAGTCTTTGCAAATGATATTTCAACTAAAATTTATGAAAACTATTTTCAAACAGGAAACGGTGTTGGTGCTGCAATTGAAAATGGATACATTGAAAAAATTGATGATGACCATATCGCAGCTATGGAAAGAGCATATGCAAAAAACGAATATACTGGCGAAACAGTAGATGGTACACTTACCAAAATAAAAGTCGATAAACTATTAATGGATGATTTTAATTTGAGTATAACACTAGATGTAGAATTATCTGATGAATTAGATCCTATAATTAACTCAAAAAATATAAAAGATATGTCTATGCCAGATATGGTAATCTATGATGAAAATAACAACATATTATTCCATGAATACAATTATGCTATAAAGCAATTTTGCGATTATAAGAATTTTGATTTAAATGAATACGATATTTTAAGTGGTACAGATAAAGTTGTTAACTCTGGATTTAGTTCATACGTTAGTGAAAAAGATGGAAATCATATTAAGTTTTTATTTAACATATATACTGGCGAAGATTCTTTTCCAAAATCACAAAAGCTCAACTTTTATTTAACTGAAATTAGATTATCAGAAACTGTAGAAATAAGAAATGGTGAAGAAGAGGTTTCATTGTCAGGGAATTGGATTTTTAATATTGATGTTCCTGAAAAAATGTATAACAGGACAAAAATAAAATATGATATGCTTTCTACATCTGATAATAGTTTTAAACTTAATAGTGCATATTTATATGATACTGGTATGAATTTAGACTTTAGTTTCTGGACTGGAGAAGAATCTAAAGACGAACAAATAACAGTACCTGAAATAGAATTTTGGGAAAGTTTGGATAAAGAAAACGAATTAAAAGATATTGATATATTAAACTATTATACTACAATTAAACTTGAAAATAATAAAGAATACAGAGAGCAAAGTAATAAAAATTTAAAAAAATTTATTTTTGAAAAATACTTAATCAACGAAAATGATGAGAAATTTGAACTAACTATTGGTGCAAGAGAAAATGGAGGATCAAGTATTTCAGAAGATGGGACTATGCATTTTAATGGAATGTTTGATTTAACAAAATATGATGCTACAAATAAAGTAACTCTTTATATAAATTATAATGATAAAAAAATAAAGGTAGAACTTATGAAAGTAGGTGAAGAATAATGATAAAAAAATCATTTAATATACTTATATTATTTATAATATGTTTTTATTCAATATCAAATTCAAAAGTATATTGTGCTTATAAAACTAATAGCAAAAAGCAACATGAAGCAGTTATTAAAGCATTAGATGAATATTTATCACCATACATGGATGAAACATGTGATAACTATGAAAGGATATTATCATATCAAGATTGTGGAGAATATTCAAGAGGTGGACCATGGGGTGTAAATGAACCTATTACATCATTTGCTGTAAAATATAGTGTTGAAGTTCCAGACAAAAATAATACTAAATGGCTTCCTTATGTTAATGTTGTATATATGGATTTCGATATTATAGATGGAGAATATGTAATAAAGAGAATATTTGATAAACCAGATAATTTAGAAAAATTTGAAAAAGCTTTCGAAGAATACAAAGAATTACATAATGACATAGTTCAAGAAGAAATAGTAGCTGTTCAGGCTGAAACAAATAAAAAAAATAGTAATGAGATTGTTAAAATAAAAAATAGTATATATATAATTTCAATATTTCTAATAATACTTTCATTATTAAGCTTTGTTATAAGAAAGCATATAAATAATATAAAGAAACAATAAAAGTGAAATAAAACAACCTATTTTATTATAAATCATACATTAACTAAAAATAAATTATATTGACCATTTTTTAATTATCTAGTATTATCTTATTAATAAAAGAGTTAATTATTATAATGAATATTCTATTTAAAAGATGTTAGAAAATATTAAATTTTAATGCTCTTTTTGTTTGCTTTTGATGAGAAAGAGGAAAAATGTGAAAAGTAAAATTCAGAACTTAAAAAAAGAGTACCAATATGCAATAGAAAAAAGTGAGCATATTAAGGGTGAAATAAAAGAAAAATTAGAAGATAAGGCAAATAAGTATGACAACAAAGACGGATTTACAGTCTTAGGAATAAAACCCTGGAAATTGATGGCATATTTTGTAATATATAGTTTTTTAGGTTTTTGCCTTGAAACAGTATATGGAATACTGACAAAGGGAGTTCTTGAAAGTAGACAAAGTTTCTTATACGGACCGTTTTGTGGTATATATGGTTTTGGTGCCGTTACAATGATTTTGTTTTTGCAATTTTTTATGAAAAATAATTATTCTTTGTTTTTTGCAGGTTATGTTGTTGGAACAATAGTTGAATATTTTGTAAGCTTATTTGGTGAATTAATACTTCATGTAAAATGGTGGGATTATTCAACTGAACCTTTCAACATAAATGGAAGAATATGTGCTTTTTATTCAATCGCATGGGGAATTCTTGCAATTTATTTAATGCGTCATGTAAATCCTAATGTAGAAAAGTACTTGAATAAGATAAAAGTTAAATTACCTAAATATTTATTACCAATTATTGCAGATCTAGGAACAATATTTTTGATACTTGATGCAGCAATCTCGGTATATGCATTAAACGTATTTTATTCAAGACTAGTATATGAAAATGATTTAAATATTTTTAATAAATCTTATTACTTAAGCTATTATGAAAAAATATTAAACAATGAAAAAAAGCTTCAGTATACTCAAAAGCATTTCTCCAATGAAAAAATGTTAAAGACATATCCAAATCTAAAAATACAAGATATTGATGGAAATATTATTTTTGTTAGAAATATTCTTAAAGATATAAAACCCTATTATATAAAACTTTTTATTCCTAAAGAAAGTAATATTTATCTTACAAATGTTGAAACCATCAACTATGATGAATAAAAAATCTTAAACTATAATATATAGATATAACTATAATTTCTTGAAGGCGTATGCCTTCTTTTTTATTTTAAATATAGGTATGTTTTTATAAATGATTGATTTTCAGCTAATATTATGTTATTATTAATATGTGTTTACATAATATTCAATGGAGGAATTATGAATAATTTTTTATATATTAAATTTTTAAATTATTTTATAGAATATTTAAAATATAATTCAAAAAATATTGAAAATGCAGCAATTATCGATATGAATCATACTAATCTATATTTTAATTTTAGTGACTTTCTTGAGAAAATCAATAGCTATAAAGATATAAAAAATTCACAATGTGATTCATTAAATAACGTAGAAATAGATCCAAAAGTAACCAATATTTTTATTTATAATGGTAACCCATATTTAACAATAGAATATGTACTCTATTCTATTTTAAATGATATAAAGATTGTACTGTTATATGAAGATTTTTATCTTGCTTTAAATACTATTATAATAAAAATAATAAAAAAGATCTTGAAGGATATGAAAATAAAAACAATCATTGAATTTAAAGAAATAAATACTTATGACTTAAATGTTTCAGTAGTAGGATACGACAATAAAAATAATGTAGCAAATGTAGTAGGAAGTAGTTATTTGTATGAAATGTTAGATTTTTCTAACAAAACTTTTGTGCCATACTATAATATTATCTTAATAAGTAATGAAACTGAATTTGAGGACTTAAAAAATCTTATATTTAACTATTGTTATGAAAATAGATATCAAATTGAAATTATTTCAATGGACTATTTTAGAGAAAAGAAGGATTTTTTTGAATATATTAATACAGATAATTATTCTAATATTGTAATACTACTTACAAATATGCAAAGTAAAATTGACGAATTCTTAAATAATATAAATGGAAAAAAATTATATATAAATGAAAATCCTTTTAAAAAAAAATAGGAGGTAATTTATGAAAATAGAAGATATGTCCTTACAAAAGATTTTAAATGAATTGGGTATAGTTTTTGATTTTTATAAATATCCCAAATTTTTAAAAGTCGATACAGATTTTAATGATAGAGTTGAATTTTTAAAAAAAGCAAGAGGTTTACTTATAGACGAATCAGGTAGAAGGACATTAGAATCAAATTCTCTTAGTAATGACGAAAAAGAACTAAGTATAATTAAACTAGCGGATTTATTGATTGAACACGAAGATATTATTGATAAAGACAAATATCTATTTGAACTGTTAAAATATATGGATGAACATATTAAACGTGATAAAAATGATCTGAGTCTTGATATTTTGCTACTTGGAGGAATAGATAAAGATTCATCTGGAGAACTAGTTTTATCAAAAAATAAGGTTATTGAAAAGTATAACAAAATTGAAAAATACATTAGTTCACATCCAGTTGTAGAAGCAGTTTACGATCCTGAAGATGATGAAGTTGTAATTGACGATTCAGAAGAATTCTTAAAAAAACATAAGTCTATTCATACAAAAGAATCAAATGCACAGAAAAAAATAGAGTTATTTGACAAATATGGAATATGGGAACATATTAAAGATAATATAAAACCTACTGATTTAATATATATTTTTTCTTCAATAGATGTAGGTAATGCAGTTGCAAAAAAATTATTAAATTCACGAAATAAAAAAATAAGTGAAGATGATAGAAAAAAAATTGCAGAAAAATATCCAAATGGAATTAAAGAAAATAACATATATTCACCTGAAGAATTGGTAGAATCAATTAAGAAATATGCAAGGTTTGTTGATTTCGATAAACTACTACTAAAACTACTTATGAATAAAAGTAAGCCATACACAAGTGTAAGAATGTCAATGCAGCCAAGAGAAGATGACAAAGAAAAGCTTGAAGAAATAATTGAATTAGAAAAACTAATTGAAGAAAAATTAATTACCGATAAAGCAGCAAAAGTGTCTTATGGAGACACTGAAGGACTAATACATACTGATTTAAAGGTTGGTTTACCTGAAATAAAGGATGATTTAGAAAACTTACATAGAGGATTTATTGGGAAGAAATATCACGATCCTGTCCAAATCGAGTTATTAAAAAGGGAATTATTAGTTGGAAAGAAAAAAATTGAAGATTATACCCCTGATGAATTACTTGGTTCTATGCAATTAAAATCTGCTGACTTTTTAAGGATTCTCAAAACAAATTCTAATTCACTAAAATATATTTTAGATAATAATCTTTTATCTGTAGAAGACATTATTAAAGGTTACATGTCATCATCTTTAGATATAGATAGTGTTATGTTATTAAAAGAATATATAGACAATTCAGAAGAAATGAAAGAAAAAATCAAAAATGATATAACTAGCCAAAAATTAGTTGAACTATTTGAAGATGATAGCAAAAAATATGAATTTTCTAAGTATTCAGATATTTATAGAATTTTTTATATTGATGGTAAAGATATTAAAACACAAAAAGATGTGGCAGATGATATTATAGAAAAACTAAGTGGAGATAGTTTTGAAAATAAAACCTTTTATACATTATATCAAAATGGTTTGATACCACTAGAGTCTGTAATAGAATATGTAGGAGATAGTTTATCTATACCAGATTTGTTTTCATTACAAATATTAAAGCCAAGAGACACAAGAAGATTAATTGATTCAAAAGTTATTTCATTAGATTCGATTAAAGAAATAGTTAAAAGAAAAAACATAGATTTGACAAGAAGGATTTCATTAATTTTTAGTACTTTCCCAGAAATAAAAGATGCAAATATAAGAGAAGAGTTAGTTAACTGTATGGAAAATGCTCAAAATTTTAAACAAGTACCATCATCATCATCTACAATAACAAGAAAAGTTGGAGTAGGAGTTAGAAAGCAAAAACATGCAAGTGATCCGTGTCTTACATGGCAGTTTATGAAAAAAGTTGACCCAAATCATTCGATACAATCATTGAGAGATGGTACTACTATTTTCTTCCTACATAGCATTGGGAAAGTAGTTATAGAAAAAATGTATGATAGAGGTTCAGATGGAAATATGAAATGGGCATTTGGTGCGGCCACTTACATTGTTGATGCTGCTGAATTTGCTAGAGATTCACATAAATATATTGTATGGAATACTAAAAGCTCAGGTGTAGATAGAAAGGCACTTGTAGATTTGAGTTTGGGTGGAAAAAATAATGGATATAAAAAGGTAGTACATGGAGAAACATGGGGAGAAAGAATGTGTAAGGAATTCCATATAGATACGAATCCGCGTTATAGTCAAAATGACAGAGTTGAAATTAAAAAATTAGCTCAAAGTATTAAAAATTCAAGGACTATAGTGAGATAGACTTGAAAAAAATCAAAAAATATGGTTTAATATAATTGGTATCTTATGTTGATAGTTGTTTACTTTTAGAGGAGGTAACAAAATGAGCAGAGAATTTTATCACATAACAAGATACGGAGATTATTTGATTCAGTATAAACAGTCAGAGCACGTAATGAGGCTTTTCGAACTGATTGAGTTTTGTGAAGTCGGTAAAGAAAAATTTCAGGAAATGCTCATTATCTCTCAGATAACTTCTCCCATCAAAATAAGTCTTAAAAATACTCTTAAGGCTGATGTGGATGGAGTATTCGAATGCTATGATGCAGATATGAGACCGTTTACGATCGAATTCTCCGGCAAGACAGTAACTGTAACCATCAAAAGAAAATCACGTGTCTTTTTCTTGAAAGACGATCAGTTATGCTACACTGAGGAGTAAGCAACAAGATAAAAATGTATTTTTATCTTCCAAAAAAGGGGGAAGACCATACGGTCTTCTCCCTTTTCACATAATAGTTTTTTGTGATACTTACATTATAAAAACATCTTGAAAATAAAACTATTATTTAGTATAATTTTGTTGTCATTTAAAAGGGAGTAACTTAAGACATACTAATCAACAATCTCGGTGGGAAACTATCTGGTTAGTAGCCTTTAAAAGAAGGAAGTGAGACTTTTAAAGAAACAAAGTATGTTTCTTTAGGAGTCTTTTTATATTATAGAAATAATATATTGTTATACTTAAAGAAATATTAAACTAAGTATGGAGGTATAAATGGAAGAGAAAAAATGGTTCAAATTTTCAGTAAAAGAAACCGCAGAAAAACTTGATACTGATATTGAAAAGGGGCTTACGGCTGAAGAGGTAAACTCACGAAGAGAAAAATATGGCAGAAATGAATTGAAGGCTAAGCCTAAAAAATCATTATTACAAAAATTTTTAGATCAATTCAAAGATTTTATGATTATTGTACTTATCATTGCTGCAGTTGTATCAGGACTTGTAAATCTTAGTCAAAATGAAAGTATGGCAGATACATTTATAATTCTTATAGTTGTCATTGTAAATGCAATAATAGGTGTTGCACAAGAGAATAAAGCTGAAAAATCCCTTGAAGCATTACAAAAACTTAGTAGCCATGTAGCTAAAGTAGTTAGAAATGAAAAAATGGAAGTTGTACAATCTGCTGAATTAGTTCCAGGAGATATAGTTATACTAGATACAGGTGATTTCATTCCTGCAGATTTAAGGATTGTTGAAGCTGTAAATATGAAAGTACAAGAATCTGCTCTTACAGGTGAATCTGTTGCAGTAGATAAATTTGATGAAGCAATTTCTGAAGATGAAATTGGCATTGGGGATAGAAAAAATATGCTTTTTTCTTCAAGTCTTATAACATATGGTAGAGGAAAAGGTATAGTTGTAGAGACAGGTATGACAACAGAAGTTGGAAAAATTGCTGAAATGATTAATGAAACAGAAGAAGATGAAACACCACTTCAAATAAAACTAAATAATCTTGGAAAAACACTTGGTATAGTTGCATTAGTGATTTGTGCAGTAATTTTTGTAGTAGGTCTTTTATATGGTAAATCACCACTTAATATGTTTATGACAGCAGTTTCACTTGCTGTTGCAGCAATTCCTGAAGGACTTGCTGCTGTATCGACAATAGTACTTGCTATTGGTGTACAAAGAATGGTAAAAAGAAATGCAATAGTTAAAAAGCTTCCAGCTGTTGAAACACTTGGAAGTGCATCAGTTATATGTTCTGATAAAACAGGTACTCTTACTCAAAACAAAATGACTGTAAAAAAAGTATTTGCAAATGGTGAACTTATTGACCTTGAAGATGTAAAGGACTTCAACGAAGAACTTAGAAACCTTTTTCAAGCAGAAATGCTTTGTAATGATTCAAAAAGATCAGAAGATGGATCTCTTACAGGCGATCCTACAGAAACAGCTCTAATAGAAATGGGTGAAAAGGTAAACTATGATTTAGAAAAATATCCAAGAATAGCAGAGATACCATTTGATTCAGAGAGAAAACTTATGAGTACAGTTCATAAAGTAGGAGACAAATTCATAGTTTATACAAAAGGTGGTGTAGATGAACTACTAAGTCGTTGTACCACATATGCAAAAAATGGTGAAATAAAATCTGATTTAGATAATTATAAAGTAAGAATTGAAGAATGTAATGAAAAAATGGCAAAAAACGCTCTTAGAGTTTTAGCAGCTGCATATAAAGTTTTTAATCATCCACTTTCAGATAAAGATATGCAAGAATTAGAATCAAAACTTACATTTGTTGGAATGGTAGGAATGATTGACCCTCCAAGAGAAGAAGCAAAAGTTGCTGTAAAAAAATGTGTTGAAGCAGGAATAAAAGTTGTTATGATTACTGGAGATCATAAAATTACTGCTACAGCTATAGCAAAAGAATTAGGCATACTAAAAAATGAAAAAGAAGCTATTACAGGTAGCGAACTTGAAAAAATGTCTGATGAAGATTTAAAGAAAAATGTAAGAAATATATCTGTATATGCTAGAGTTTCACCTGAACACAAAGTTAGAATAGTAAATGCATGGCAGGCAAATGGTGAGATAGTTGCAATGACAGGCGATGGTGTAAACGATGCACCAGCACTAAAAAAAGCAGACATTGGATGTGCAATGGGAGTTGTAGGTACAGATGTTGCAAAGGAAGCTGCTGATGTTATACTTACTGATGATAATTTTGCAACAGTTGTTTCTGCTGTAGAAGAAGGAAGAAGAATATATTCAAATATTCTCAAAGCAATTACATTTTTACTTTCAAGTAATATTGGAGAAATTATTGTACTATTCTTAGCAATACTTCTTACTCCAGTTCTTGCAAGCAGATTTGGTATTGAAGATGTTAATTCACTTGATGTACTATTACCTGTACAAATATTATGGATAAATCTAGTTACTGATTCCCTTCCAGCTTTAGCACTTGCTGTAGATCCACCTGAGAAGGGCATTATGAAAAGAAAACCAAACAAAAATTCTAAAGGTATATTTACTAAAGGAATGACATGGAGAATAATATATCAAGGAGCAATGATTGGCCTTCTTACACTTGCAGCATTTGCAATAGGACTTTCAACAGAAGGAGTAAGTTCTTCAGAAAAAATTAAAATAGGACAGACAATGGCTTTTTCAGTACTTGCTCTTTCAGAACTTGTACATGTATTTAATATTAGAAACAATAAGGATTCAATATTTAAATCAAATCCATTCAATAATTCTAAATTGATTTTAGCAATTATAGTTTCAGCATCTTTAATGCTAGTTGTTTTATTGGTTCCTTCATTACATTCTTTATTTGGGATTACAAAATTACCTATAGATAAACTTGAAGAAACAATACTACTAGTAATAATGCCTATTATTATAGTTGAAATATTTAAACTATTTAAAATAAATGGAAAAGATTAAAAGGGGATTTAAAAATTAAAATGCAAAATAATTACAATAATAATGAAATTGAAGATTTAGATGACGATTACGAAGTATACAGACCAAGAAAATTAAATATGAAAAAGGTTTTTGGTGCAATATCTATATTAATAATTATTATTCTTATTGTATCTTGTTTTGTTGTAATAAAAATTTCAAAAAATAATCATAATAATGAACTTGCTATGCAAGAACAAATAGTTATAAAAGATAATACTAATACAAAAGAAGAAGAATCTTCTAACGAAGATACTGAAAATGAGGAAAAAGAGGAAGAAGAAGAAGATATTCCACCTGAAGAAGAAATAATAGAAGAAGATGAAACACTATATAGAGATGGTGTAGGAAGCGATGCGACACCATTTGTACATAAAAATCAGAGCGAAAATCAAGTAGAAGCCTCATCTGAGACAGTAGCTAAATCAGGCGTTTACGATGGTATGCATCTTCAACTTCCTGAACACAATGTAGAATCAATAAAAACTAATTTCTTACCTAAGAAAAATGATAATGCTAAAGAAGAAATTAAAAATATTTATTTTTCAGATGAAAAAGTAGTATATATGACTTTTGATGATGGACCATCTAGTAATATTACACCACAGATATTAGATATTCTAAAACAATACGATGTAAAAGCTACCTTTTTCACTGTAGGGAAAAACATAGAAAGATATCCTGATATCCTTAAAAGAGAGTATAGTGAGGGGCATTATATTGCAAATCATGGATATAGTCATAGTTATTCTACAATATATCAAAGTAAAGACACTTGCTATCAAGAATATGTAGATACAGAAAATTGTATTAAAAAAGCTCTTGGAAATGAAAACTACAATTCATATTTATTTAGATTTCCAGGCGGATCTAGCGGTGGAAAGTATGAAAGAATCAAGAACGATGCAAAAGACCTTTTTGATACATATGGAGTACCTTATACTAATTGGAATTGTTTGTCAGGAGATGCAGAAGGTAAAACAACTGCAGAAGAATGCTTAAATGAAGTAAAAAGAACAAAAGGCAATCAAGGTAGTATAATACTTCTTATGCATGATGCATCAGATAAAATTCAAACAGTAGAAGCATTGCCATCTATAATAGAATATTTTAAAAATGAAGGTTATACTTTTAAAAATTTTTATGAAATTTTTAGATAGTTGCTTATAGCTATTGACAAGGCTTACAGGATTGTTACAAACTTGACATAATAGTGAAAAATATGATATAATACAAACTGTGAATTCCTTGAATTCACATATATTTTGGGACAAACTAGAAAATAAAATATTTTCTTTTTAATGGTATTGATTAAGCTTATATAAAAGTTTAAGATTGACGTTAAATCGGAGGTAATTAATTATATGAATAGAAAAAAATTAAGGTTTAGCGTGATTATGTGTTGCTATAATCTCGGTAAACTAGTAAATGAAGCGATTGAGAGTGTTCTCAACCAATCATTTACGAATTTTGAACTTCTCCTTGTAAATGACGGATCTTCAGATAATACTTTAAAATATCTTGAGAAGTTCGCAGAATCAGACCCAAGAGTTGTACTTATTGATAATGCTAAAAATATTGGTCTTAGTGCATCAAGAAATAAAGCTATTAAAAGAGCTAAAGGAGAGTACATTGTACATTTAGATGGTGATGATACTTTATATGATTATAGTACTCTAGAAAATATTAATAAGACCCTAGGTAATGAAAATTACGACGTATGCTATTTTGGTGTTCAATATGTTGGTGGTTCAAATCAAGCATATATACCAAATGCGCAAAATTCTACAAGAGAAGCTAGAATAGTATGTGATATGCATTTTGCTGTTGCTAGTAAAGTTTGGAGAAGAAAGTTTCTAAAAGAAACAAAACTTTCTTTTATTGAAGGCATGTATTATGAAGATATGGTTTATTCAATAAAAGCTGCAATATTAGCTAATAAATTAGGATATGGATCATTCCCAATTTATTACTATTACAGAAACAGAGAAGGTAGCATAATGGCTACACCAAATGTTAAAAGATGTAAAGATATGTACAAAATGTTGTATTATTTAATGGAATTATACAGCGAGACACCAGAACATTTACAACCATATTTGCTTAGTTTCATAAAAAATGAGACTTTCGGTGTTCCAGTGAGAGTTGATGGTATAATCAAATCTCTAAAGGATTCTACATATACACCCGTTTTTCCAAAAAGAAATTATGTTTATGTTGGTGACACCGATAATATCTCAAAATATGATGAATCTTTTGGAATAACAGCTTCAAATAATTCAAATGTCATTCCAATGAATTTTGAAGAACCAAATAATAATCCAAACTTTATGTTTAATCCTGCTAAAGAAAGTATTGCTGCTGAAAACTTAAATAAAAAATTGAAAATTAGTGGAAAAGATAATTAGAATAAAATCAAAGAGAAAGCGTGACAATCTTTTGTCACGTTTTTTAAATAAGGAAACAGATATGAAAACAAAGATTTATTTAATTAGACATACTCAAACTACAGGAAATCTAGAACATAGATTAACTGGTAGAGATAGATTTGAGATAACCAAAGATGGATATAAGTATATAGATTTGCTTACTGAAAAGCTTAAAAATATAAAATTTGATAATATTTATTCTAGTACTTCTTATAGAGCAATAAAGACTGTTGAAAAACTAGCAAACTTAAACAAATTAGAAATAAAAACGAGCGATAAATTTTGTGAAATGTATTTTGGAGCTTATGAAGGTAAGAAATGGGATGAAGTAAATATTATTAATCCACAAATTAAAATTGACAAAGATAGAACAAATGAAATAATGGGAATTCCTGGTCAAGAAAGTTCACAAGAAGTTGCAGATAGGATGTATGCTAAAATAAGAGAAATATCGAAAAAAAATCTTGGAAAAACTATTCTAATTAGTTCTCATGGAATTGCGATAGAAGCTTTTTTAAGAAAGATTACAAAAATCCCATTTACTCAAATGATACAAGAATATAGCCAAAAAAATGCTACCATAAACATATTAGAATATGACGATACTGAAGATAAATTTGATTTAATAGTCTTAAATGATTATTCACATATTTTTAAAGAGGGATAAGTTATGGAAAATGATTTAATTTCAATAGTTGTACCTATATATAATACACAAGATTACTTAAGAGAATGCATAGAAAGTATTACAAATCAAACATACAAAAATCTAGAGATTATTTTGGTAGATGATGGAAGTACCGATGATTCTGGAAAAATTTGTGATGAATATGCCGAAAAAAATAATAGAGTAAAAGCATACCACAAAGAAAATGGCGGTTTTTCAGATACAAGAAATTACGGCATAAACAAAGCAAGTGGAAAATATATAGAATTTGTTGATAGTGATGATATGATGTCACCAAAAATGGTCGAAATCCTTTATGATAAGATTACTAAATCAGATGCAGATATTGCTTTGTGTTCACACTTTGTATTAAAAGGTTCAAAATACAAACAAGATGCAACTGATGGTAAAACTATAGATTTTAAAAGTATGAATGATGTCGTAATAAGTTCACAAAATGAAGATATTATATATACTGGATTAGATGCTACAAAGGAATTTCTACTTGATAACAAAATTCGTGCATATGTATGGAATAAAATGTTTAAAAGAAGCTTGTTTGATGAAATCAAATTTGATATTGGGAGAGTTTATGAAGATCAACTAATTACTCCAAAACTATTTTTAGAAGCTAAAAAAGTTGTATATTCAGATATTCCTCTTTATTTTTATAGGCAAAGAGAAGGTAGTTTCATGCAAGCAGTAACCACAGAAAAGAAATTAAAATACATAGATGTTGCATTAGAGATGAATAGCTATGTGCAAAATAACGTAAAAGATGATGACATTAAAAAATATACAAATTTCAATCTTTCACTTGTTACGTTAAACATTTTTAATGAAGCTGGATTATTTGATTTATATGAACTTGTTCAAACAGAGCAAGTAGGTTCATTATATAATATTTTCAAAAATATTATGAAAGATAGCAGTATGGAAAGTTTTATTATGAATCATGTTTCAAATACTAAAAAAATCCATTTTTATTTTCTTTATGAAGATAAAGAAAGATACGTAAAAAATAATAAATATTTACCAATTATTTATCCAGAACATCAAGACTTAGCATTGTAAAAAAATATCTTGACAATAGTAAACATAAAATGTTATGATATAGCTAGTTTTAAAAGCGATTATAAAGGACACGGTAATTATAAACTCTTATAGGAGAGAATTAGGCATATGCTGAGAGCCTAAATAAGATATATAATTATTATCACCTTTTAGCTGATAGGTAGAAATTTAAGTAAACTTATCCGTATATCTTGCGTTAAAAGAAATGAGTAAAAATTTAGGTGGTACCACGGAAGCAGCTATTTCGTCCTATGGATGAAATGGCTGTTTATGTTTTATAGGAGGTTTTAATATGAGTGAGAATGAAGATTATGGAAAAAATTTAAATCTTCCAAAGACTGATTTTCCAATGAGAGGAAATTTACCTGAAAGAGAGCCAGAGATATTAAAAGAAGTATTTGAAAATGGTCTTTACGAAAAAATACTTGAAAAAAATAAAGGAAAAGAACCATTTGTGCTACATGATGGTCCTCCATATGCAAATGGAGAAATACATATTGGACATGCTTTAAACAAAGTATTAAAAGATACTGTAGTAAGATATAAAAACTTAAAAGGATATTATACTCCATTTATACCAGGTTATGATACACATGGAATGCCTACAGAAAAGAAGGCAATTGAAAAACTTGGACTTGATAGAACTAAAATATCTATAAACAAGTTTAGAGACACATGTAAAGATTTTACTGAAAAATATAAAGATATCCAAACAGAAGGATTCAAAAGACTTGGTTGTCTTGGAGATTGGGAACATCCTTATATTACATATCAACCTGAAATGGAAAAGAAGGAAATAGAAGTTTTTGCAAAAATGTACAACAAAGGTTTTATATATAAAGGATTAAAACCTGTTTATTGGTGTACTGATTGTGAAACTGCTCTTGCTGAAGCAGAAATAGAATATCAGGATGTCGATGCTATAACTATATTTGTGAAATTTCCTATGATGGATGGAAAAGATTTAATTAATGAAAAAGAACTTGATGGAAAAGTATATTTTGTAATTTGGACAACTACACCTTGGACTCTTCCTGGAAATACTATGATAGCAGTAGGAAAAGATATAGAATATGCACTTGTAAATGTAGGAAATGAATATTTAGTAATAGCAAAGCTTCTAGTAGAAGAAGTAATGCAAAAAGCAGAAATAAAAGACTACAAAATAGTAAAAACATACATGGGAAGCGAATTGGAAGGTTTAGTATGCAAACATCCATTTTTAGATAGAGAATCAAAGGTTGTTACAGGAAGTGAAACAACAGTTAATGTTGAATTATCTACAGGCTCAGGATTAGTACACTGTGCTCCAAGCTATGGTAAAGAAGACTACCTACTAGGCCTTGAAAAAGATGGTGACATAATAGTAACTGTTGATGAAAAAGGATATCAAAGAGGAAAAGAATCTGGACCATTTGAAGATATGTATTATGCTAAATCAAATACAGAAATTGTTAAATGGCTTGATGAAAATGGATATCTTCTAAAATCAGAAGTAATAAATCACTCATATCCACATTGTTGGAGATGTAAAAACCCAGTTATTTTCAGAGCTACAGATCAATGGTTCTGCTCTGTTGATGGATTTAGAAAAGAAGCATTAGATGCAGTAAAAAGTGTAAAATGGTATCCTGCTTGGGGTGAAGAACGTATTTCAAAAATGATTGAAGAAAGAAATGATTGGTGTATTTCTCGTCAAAGAACTTGGGGCGTTCCAATACCTGCATTTTACTGTAAAAAATGTAAAACACCATATATGACAAAAGAAAGCCTTCAAAAAGTTGCTGACATTTTTGGTGAAAAAGGATCAAATGCTTGGTTTGATATGACTGAGAAAGAGCTTATGCCTGATGGATGCAAGTGTGAAAATTGTGGTAGTACAGAATTTGTTAAAGAAAAAGACATAATGGATGTTTGGTTTGATTCTGGATCTACTCATGAATCTGTTGTTGTTGAAAGAGGTCTTCCAGAAGCTGACTTATATCTTGAAGGAAGTGATCAATATAGAGGATGGTTTCAATCATCTCTTCTTACAGCTGTAGCCACAAATGGAAAGGCACCATATAAAACTGTAGTTACACATGGTTATACTGTTGATGAAGAAGGCAGAAAAATGTCTAAATCATTAGGAAATGGAATTGCTCCTCAAGATGTAATTAAACAATATGGAGCTGATGTATTGAGACTTTGGGTTATAGCATCAGATTATCAATCAGATGTAAGCATTTCTCAAAATATTTTAAAACAAGTTTCAGAAGTTTATAGAAAACTTAGAAATACATGTAGATATATGATAGGCAACTTATATGATTATGATGTTGAAAATCCTGTACCATATGAGCATTTACAAGAAATAGACAAATGGGCATTGATGCAATTAAATAATTTAATAAAGGTATGCACAAAGGCATATGATAACTATGCATTTCATGATGCATATCAAGCATTAAATCAATTTTGTGTAGTAAATATGAGTCAATTCTATCTTGATATCATAAAAGATAGATTGTATACATACAAAGCTGATTCTGAGGAAAGACGAGCTGCTCAAACAACAATGTATGAAATACTATCATCATTAGTAAGAATTCTAGCACCAATGACATCATATACTGCAGAAGAAGTATGGCATTTTATGCCACATAAAAAAGGTGAAAATACTGAAAGTGTTATGTTAGAGTTCTACCCTGAACCAAACGAAAAATATAACAATCCAGCTCTTATGGTTAAATGGGAAAAGTTAATTGCTATAAAAGATGAAGTTACAAAAAGACTTGAAATGGCAAGAGCTGATAAAGTTATCGGTCAATCTCTAGAAGCAAAACTTACACTTTTTGTAGAAGGTGATGAGTATGAAT
>CAYYBL010000018.1:0-22045 GCA_964470175.1 uncultured Lachnospiraceae bacterium
CCTGTGTTTATCTGGAAATTTGGTCTTCTGGACTGAAACCCACCCCCCCTTTTTTTTTTCGTTCTTCCCTGAGACCCAATTTACTGTTTTATAAACACAAATTTTATTGTAATTGAAAAAATAATATTGATAATGTAAAATAAAGGAAGTGGTAGGGAGATAGGTATATATGAAAAAAATCAATAATGAAAATTATAAAAAAACAGAAAAGTTAATAAAGGAAAGAAGCAAACTATCTGTTGATAGATTATTAAAAAGATATAATACTTCATTAGATGGAATTAGTATAGTTGAAGTAGATGATAGAATAAAAGAATACGGAAAAAACATTATAGACATAAAAGATAATAATACTCTTATGAACAGGATAAAAGAAGCCTTTATAAATCCGTTCAACATTGTTTTGATGATGGTTGCTATAATCACATTTATAACTGATGTAATTATAAGTCCAGAAAAGGATTATGCAACATTTATTTTGATAGTAAGCACGGTATTTATTTCAGCTATAATATCTTACAATGAGCAGACTAAGTCAGATAATGCTGCAAAAAAATTAAAGAAGATGATTACTAATAAAATAGAAGTAATAAGAGATGGAAACCAGTCTACTATAGATATAGAAAACATTGTACCTGGAGATATAGTTAAACTTTCATCAGGAGACATGATACCTGGAGATGTGAGATTTCTAGAAGTAAAGGACTTATTTATAGATCAAGCATCACTTACAGGTGAATCAAATCCAGTGGAAAAATTTGTAGACTTAAAAGAAAATGATACAATTACAGACCTTTCAAACATCGGCTTTATGGGCACTAACATTGTCAGTGGTAGTAGCAAAGCTATTGTTCTTTCAACAGGAAATAATACTTATTTTGGAAGCATGGCAAAGTCTTTATACAGTGTAAGTGAGAAAAACAGTTTTGAAAGAGGAATTGACGACATAACAAAGATACTAATTAGATTTATGATCATATTAGTACCTATAGTGTTAGTTGTAAACTTTTTCTCAGTGGGAAATATTTTGACTTCTTTAATTTTTGCTATTACAATTGCCGTTGGTTTGACTCCAGAGATGCTTCCAGTTATAACTACATCTACACTTGCTAAAGGTGCTGTAGAGATGTCTAAAAAGAAGACTATTGTTAAGAGATTAAGTAGTATTCAAACTTTTGGTCAAATGAATATATTATGTACAGATAAGACTGGAACACTAACTGAAGATAAAGTAATATTGGAAAAATACATGGATGCTTCGGGAAAGGAAAGTATAAGAATTTTAAAGCATGCTTTTTTAAATAGTTACTTTCAAACTGGTCTTAAAAATTTAATTGATGTAGCGATTATCTCAAGAGCAGAAAAAGAAAACATGAATGTATTGAAAGAAGAATATGTAAGAGAAGACGAAATTCCATTTGACTTTTCTAGAAGAAGAATGAGTGTAGTTTTGAGAGATAAAAACGGAAAACGTCAATTAATCACTAAAGGTGCAGTGGATGAGATTCTTTCGATATGCGATTACATCGATTATGATGGAAAAGTGGTAGAGCTAACTGATGAATTAAGAAAGAAGGCATATCAAGTTTATGAAGAAAACAATAATGATGGACTTAGAGTACTTGCGATTGCTCAAAAAAATGAAATACATGATGTAAACACTTTTGGTGTTCAAGATGAAAGTAGGATGGTACTGATTGGATTTGTTGGTTTCCTAGATCCACCAAAGGCTAGTGCTAAAAATGCTATCAATAACCTAAAGAAATATGGTGTTGATACAGTGGTACTTACAGGAGATAGTGAAGGTGTTGCTATAAAGGTATGTCAAAAAGTTGGAATCGACACAAAAAATAGCCTAACTGGAAGAGATGTCGATAAACTTACGGATGATGAACTAAAAGAAAAGGTGAAGGATTGTCATTTGTTTTCAAAGCTTTCTCCTATACAAAAACAAAGAGTGGTAAGAATTATTCAAGAAAACGGTAATACAGTTGGATATATGGGTGATGGAATTAATGATAGCCCTCCATTGAAGCAGGCTGATGTCGGAATATCAGTAGATACTGCTGTAGATATTGCAAAAGAGACAGCCGACATTATTCTACTTGAAAAAGATTTGAATGTTTTAGAAGAGGGTGTCATCAATGGTAGAAAGACTTTTACAAATCTTCTAAAATATATTAAAATGGCCACATCTGGTAATTTTGGAAATATGATATCTGTTATTATAGCAAGTCTTTTTCTTCCATTTTTACCGATGCTTCCAGTTCATATACTGATTCAAAATTTACTAAATGATTTTGCTCAGATTGGAATGCCATTTGATAATGTTGATAGTGATTATATAAAGAAACCAAAGACATGGAATACAGAAGGAATAAAAAAATTCATGTTTAATTTTGGCTTAATAAGTACAATGTTAGATATTATATGTTTTATAGTACTATGGTTTGTATTCAAGTTTAATACTGTAGAAAAAGCAGTTATGTTTCAAGGTGGTTGGTTTGTATTTGGTATATTATCACAGACTCTAATCATTCACTTAATTAGAACGAATAAAATACCTTTTATTGAAAGCAAATCATCTAAACAATTATTAGTATCAACCTTTGCAGTAGTACTTATTACACTTCTTATTGCATTTACTGATATTTCAGTTATTTTTGACTTAAGTAAATTACCATACATGTATTTAGTATGGATTGCTATACTAATGATGATTTATTCGTTATTTGTTCAAATATACAAAAAGTTTTATGTTAGAAAAAATAAAGAATGGTTGTAATTGGTAGATATGAAAAAAGAAAAAAAGAAACAATTTAAACAAATAATTAAAGAAAATAAATACCTTTTTAAAAGAAAAAAGAAGTATGATATTAGCGATGAATTTGGTATTTTTAAACTTTATAAATTACCTTTTAATGAGGTGACTTTTAGAGCTTCTAATAGGCTTTTGGATGTCCTTCCAAAAAGGTTTTTAAAGAGCGACAAAGAAGTAAAAATCAGCAAAAATATCGTAAAAACATCTGATAAATCAAAGATAAATATATTCATTTTTGAAAACAAGGAAACTAAGACAGATAAATCTCTTTTATATATTCATGGAGGCGGATTTGTATATAAAGCTTCAAAAAATCAATATGATTTTTGTAGAAGAGTTGCAAGAAAGGGAAATTATAAAGTCGTATTTGTAGATTATAGGCTTGCATACGAATATAAATTTCCAACTTCTATCAATGATTGTTTTGAAACGTACAAGTGGATGATAACAAATAAAGAAAAATTACAAATTGATGAAAATAAAATAGTAATTGGAGGAGACTCTGCCGGTGGATGCCTTGCCTTAGATGTTGTGAAAAAATCAATAGATGAAAATATCATTGTTCCTAAATACATGTTTTTGTTGTACCCGGTATTAGATAAAAGAATGAAGACAGAGTCAATAAAAAAATATACAGATACTCCTGTCTGGAATTCTGTATTAAATCGAAAGATGTGGGAATTATATTTAAGTGATGTCAATGATTATATTTCGCCAAATGAAATAAAAGATTTATCGAACTATCCAAATGCATATATTGAAACTGCCGAATTTGACTGCTTACATGATGAAGCAATTGAGTTTTCTGATAAATTAAAAAAGCTTGGTAAAAAAGTTATTTTAAATGAGACAAAACACACAATGCATGGATTTGATATGAAGGAATGTAAAACTACAGAGGGAGTACTGAAAAAAAGACTTCAAGTATTAGATAGTTTTTTTAAATAAGATGGAGAAAAATGGAAAGAAAAAAAGATGATTGGAGAAAGATGGATAACTCTGCAAAGATTTTTCCACTTTCTGGTAATAGAAAATATAGTACGGTTTTTAGGATTTCGGTGGTTCTAAAAGATATGATTGAACCTGAAATTCTTCAAAAGGCTGTCTATAAAGCTTTAATTAAATATAGAAAATTCGATGTTAGGATGAAAAAAGGTTTATTTTGGTATTATTTAGAAAAAAATCCAGCTAAGCCAACTGTTTCTGAAGAAATCACATATCCTTGTAGATACATTGAGCCAAAGTATAATGATGATTATCTTTTTAAAGTTACTTACTACAGAAATAAAATAAACATAGATATATTTCATTCACTTACAGATGGAAATGGTGGACTTATTTTCTTTAATGAAATAGTGTATTCGTACTTAGAGCTTATACATCCTGAACTTAGCGAAGGAAAAGAACGTGGTGAGAGAAAAACAGATGAAGACTACGATGTTGAAGACTCATATTTAAAAAATTATAATAGAAAATCAAAGAGTAACGCAAAGTCTAAAATGGCATATTTGCTTAAAGGCAAAGAAATAAGATTTGGTGCAGTGAGTGCAACCCATCAGATTATAAATTTTGAAAAATTAAAAGAAGAATGCAAAAAATATGATGCAACAATCACGCAATACCTTACTGCAGTTTTGATACATTCAATTTATGAAGCAAATTATTTAAAATATAAAAAGAATGATAAAAAGTCAAAACCGATTCGCGTATGCATTCCAGTTAATCTAAAAAAATACTTTAAGTCAAAAACTATGTCAAACTTCTTTTCATATATTGTTGTAAATGCAGCATTTAGTGAGTTGGATGATTTTGATAAAACAGTAGAATTAGTAAAAAATGAGTTTAAATCAAAACTTACAGAAGAAGAACTAGCTGGCACTATGGCAATGACAGTAAAGTTTGGACATAATTTTATGATTAGCGCGATACCACTTTTTGCAAAAAAAATTATACTAAAGTTTGTTTATAGATTTATTCAAAAATTTATGACAATTACTTATTCTAATGTTGGAAGAGTGGGTGTAATTGGTGATTATCAAAAATACATCGATTATTATTTGTTTTTAATTGCACCTGAAAATGTTGAAAAAATAAAGTGTTCAAGTTGTTCTTTTGGTGATAAAATGACTTTTACCTTTACATCAATTTTAAGAGATAATGACATAGAAAAGCATTTCTACAATTTTCTAATTAGTAAAGATATTGGAGTAAAAGTAGAGTCCAATGGTGTAAATGAGCCAATAATAGAAAAGAAGAAAAAGGATGAAAAAGATAAAACAAAAAAGAATAAATTAATGATATATCCAAAAAAGCTTACTAGTAGAAGTGGTGAAAATGCTATAAGAATTGTAAATATTATTGCAGTGGTTGTATCGATTTTTTTGCTAATAATTAATAGGATAGTTACACCACATTTATACTGGAGTGAGCTTTCAATTGCAGGAATGATTTATATAGCAGTCACAGTGTCGTATTCTATAAGACATGGAAGGACAATCGCAAGTCATGTTGTGATGCATTCACTCATGGCAGCTGCAATTACAATATACATTGATTATAGACTAGGTTTTACTGGGTGGTCTTTAAATATATCTGTGCCGATAATTATAATTATTGCTAATATCACGATGTATTTTGTGACAATATTCAATTATAAACATTATGGGGCTTATGCACTAAATCAATTAACGACACTTCTATTTAGTTTTGCTGCTAATGTTGCAATTCATGAGATAATACATTCATATAGTGTAATTGCCATTATTGCTTCCATTATAAGTTTAGTTAACTTGTTTATAAGTATAGTACTATGCTTTAGAGACTTGAAAGAAGAGGCTATCAAAAAGTTTAATATTTAGCTAGATGTTTTACTAAAGATTGTAAAAAGACTAAAAATCTGATATAATAACCAGTGTTTAAGGAGAGAAAATGATGGAAGATAATAATTATGAAAAAGATCTTGCAATAGAAATAATAAATCGAAAGATTAATAAAATAGTTAGTGACACAAAAAAATTTGCAGATTTAAAAAATGAATTAAAAGAGCTAAAAGAAGAAAAAGAAAAAGTATACCAAGGAGATAGCGATATTATAAATAAGGCTATAACAGTTTATATTGAGGATGTTAAATTGGATGGAGGAGAATAAAATTGGATACAGAGAAATATGATCTTACAGTAGGAGATTTTTTAAGAGGACTTATAATGGCAGAGGCTGTTTTATTTACAGGAGTGAAATCAAGGGAAAATCCTAAGTCTATATTTGTTGTTGGACAGCCAGGAGCTGGAAAAACTGGACTTAAAGGATATGTTTTGGCAGAAAATCATGTTAATTTGTCTGAGAGTGTTGATATAAATCCTGATCAAGTTGCAGCATTTCATAAGTATAGCGATGAAGTTATTGCAAAATGTCCTAATGATTCTCATAGGATTTTACAGAAATTTATAAGGCCAGCATTGGATGGCTATTTAAGACTTAAGGCAGTACAACTAAGAAGTGATATTATTCAAGAAGGAACATTTGCAAGTAGTGGCTATATTGATATCTTAAGATTCCAAAGAAATGGTGGAAAAAATGCTCCAATAGGAAGAATTGTTGATACTCCAGGCATGGATCATGTAGGGGATTTTGATAAAATAAGAAGAGAAGGTGTAGATGTAGAAGGCGGGTACAATATTGAAATTGATGTATTAGCCGTTTCTAGATTTGATAGTCTTTTATCATCATACGAAAGAGAGCAGTACTTTAGAGAACACCTATTACCACCAAGAGCTGTTACAAAGGAAAATCATGATAGATCGTATGATGCAATGCTTGATACGCTTGATATTGTTGAAAGAGAACAATTATATTCAACAATAAGAGTTTTTAAAAGAGGTTATAGAGAAGATAGACCAGAGCTAATATATGAAACGGGAGATCCAAGATTTAAAAAAGTTTCGGATGCTGTCAGAGCTGCAAGAAGAGATGAAACAAATAAGCTATTAAGAAATCCTAGTGCCTATAGGATGAAAATAAAAAGATTATTAGAAAAAGACCTTGAACCAAGTTTAAGAGAAAAAGTTGAAGACTTAGAAAGCGAGTTTGAAGAGGCAGTTAAAAATTATTCAGAAAGTGGTAGAGATATACCAGAATAGGATAGATATGTATTTTTATAATTTAATGATTGATATGTCAAAAAATAAAAATGTAGATTTATATGTTGATATGGATGGAGTTATAGCTGAGTATGGCATAAACAAAAATAACCCATATGACTATAAAAATAAAAGGCCATTGAATCAAAACATAAAAACACTTGAAGAGGTGAGTAAGATTGATGGTATTAATCTTTATGTCTTGTCTGTTTGTAGAGAAGACTACCAAGTAAATGATAAAAATGAATGGCTTGATAAGAATGCTCCATTTTTCAAAAAAGAAAATAGAATAATCATTTCCAGAAGTAGTAAGGATTGGATGGATTCAAAATCAATTAAACTTGATTTTTTAATGGGTGTAAAAAGTGAAAATCAAGTTGCAGTTTTAGATGATGATAATGCAGTGCTAAGAGAAATAAAAGAAAAAATAAAGACTATTATTGTAATGCAAGATTCAGAGTTAATTGATTAGATAATATAGGGGATGATATGGAAAAAAATAAAGAATTGTTTTACAAAATAGAAAGTACTATTTTGAAAGATTCTAAAAGATTTGAAGATTATTCTAAATTTGAATTATTTAAGGAGATTTTTTCTTTTATTGCAGAAGTAATACCTTTTAATGAGCCAGATCCAAATGATATGTTGGATGTTTATGAAGATGAGAAAATAGGATGTGATTTAATGATTCTTAGTGACTATGCTAGGTCAGTGGGAAATCATACGCAACCATATTCGAGGCTAGCATTTCAAGAACATTTTGAGGATGTAGTAAAAGTCAATTACGATGGTCATCAAATAGATACTGCATTTATTTTTGAGCTTGCTTCAAGTGATATATTTAAGCTAAAATATGTAGCAGATTTTCAGTTTAAGACAAAAATATCTACAAGTAAAAGATTTAATATTTCAATTGGAGAAAATTTAAAAATAGATAATAACGAAGAGCTATTAGATGAATATGATGAAAAATTTGAAAGTGAAATAAAAGGTTATTTATCTAATTTATGTGATTATTGGGGACAAGGTATAATTCCTTCAGTTAAATATAATCCCTCAAATAGTATGTTAGATTTTATTAATGATTTGATAAATTTGTATAAATTACCTTTTCTAATAGATATAAAAGATTCATGTATGGTTATAAATGTAAAGGCATATTTTTCAAATACAATGGAGGATGAAAGTATAGCATTAGGAAATGTTATAGATATAGTTACAAAAATTGTTGATGAATTTTCTAGAGTATAATGATAATACATTTTGCAGAAGCATTTAGGAGTAAAGATGAGAAAAATCGAGAAATACATAGAAGAAATAGATGATAAAAATATAAAATTTAATATAAAATTATTTCCAATATACTATTCATTTTCTTATGATTTTTTGTTCTTTTATGCAATTGAATTTGTCTTTTTTTCACAGATAAAGAATTTTACAAGTTCACAGATTTTATTGTTAGATTCAATGATTCCGCTATTTTGTTTGCTATTTAATATACCAGTTACTTTATTTATTGAAAGAAATGGAAAAAGAAAATCACTTGTAATTGGAAATATATGTATGTGTATTTGTTTGTTTTTGATTATATTATCGCGATCATACATAGGAATTATAGTGGCTTTTTTATTTAACTCATTTGGCTTTTGCTTTAAAAGACTTACCGAGACAAATATTCTAGCGGAATCTATAAATATAAGAAGCAAAAAGGAAAAGAGTTTATTTGCTCTTGCATACTCAACAGGGTTAAAAAATTATTTAATATTAGATGGAGTGACATCATTTTTTATTGGCTTAACATACGAAATTAATGGCTATCTACCAATGATAATCTCATTAATATTCACAATTGTTTCAACTATTTTATCTGCATGTTTTAGAAAAACAGATGTAGAAGCAAGGGGAAAACCTAAACCTAAAAAATCATTTATAAAGGAGTATAAAACGCAACTTACTGAGCTTAAAAAGTCTTTTGCAAAATTTATAAAGTCTGGAAGATTAAGAGCATTAATGCTTTTTATATTTTTGTTTAGTGGATTTGCATATGGTTCATATTCTTTAAGAGAAACACTTATGGTAGAGTTTTATGAAGTAAATGCCGTGGCATTTGGAATAATAATTGCGTCTCTTACAGTTATTGGAGGTCTTGCAGAAATACTACATGAAAAGATTCATAAATTATTTAAAAATAGAACACTAACATTTATAAGCATTATGTTTGTTATGACATTTTTACTAGTATTTTTGATTTCTATATCAAATTTAGACATGAATGTTAAATTGGGATTGACTTTAGTTTTGTTTGCTGTACAATATTCAAGCGATTCATTGTATATGGGATTTGAAAACACATATCAAAAGAATTTTACAACTAATAAAATCAGAGTAAAGATATCTGCTATCATAGAAATTATAAAGAATTTATCAAATTCGATGTTAACGTTTATATTTAGTCTTTTAGTAGGAGTTTTTGATATTAATTTTGTATTTTTATATATAGGAATTGCATTTGCAATTATATTTCTTGTTGCTTTGTCATATATGAGACCTAGATTTGGCTTAAAAAAAGAAGAGTATGATAAATCAGAAATATTTTCTAGATAACTACAAAACTTAAAGAGCTATTATTAGCTCTTTTTATGTTATAGGAAAAAAATTTAAAAGGAAGTTATTTATGAGAGATAGTCTTAAAAATGTTGCAATGAATGAAAGCAACCCAAAATGGAATAGTGTAATTAGAAGAAAAAAAGAATTATATTCAAGAGGAAATGATATCAGGTCAGAATTTGAAAGAGATTATACTAGGATCATACATAGTTTGGCTTTTAGGAGAATGAAGCATAAAACACAAGTTTTTTTCTCGCCTACAGATGATCATATTTGTACTAGAATGGAACATGTTATTTTAGTAGAATCTATAAGCAATGTAATTTCAAATTATTTGGGACTTAATACAGAACTGACTAAGTCAATTGCAATGTCACATGATATTGGGCATAGTCCATTTGGACACCAAGGAGAAAAGATTTTATCAAAGATTTCACAAGATGAGATAGGAAAATCATTTTGGCATGAAAAAAATGGTATGGAAATGATGGATAAGATAATATTGCTTGAAGACAATAAGAAGAATCTACAAAATCTCAATCTTACGTATGGAGTTTTGGATGGAGTCATTTCACATTGCGGAGAAATTGATGAGAATAGTTTAAAACCAAGAGAAGAATTTATTGACTTATATGAGTATATACAGCCAAATCAATACAAACCATACACATGGGAAGGATGCGTAGTGAAAATTGCAGATAAAATTGCTTATTTAGGAAGAGATATACAAGATGCAATAACTCTTGGGATTTTAGATGAACACTTAGAAGAACTATATAATATACTTGATATGAAAAAGTCAGAAGCTATAAACAATACAATAATTATTAATAATCTTGTATATGATTTATGTGAAAATAGTAGTGAGGAAAAGGGACTTACTTTTTCAGATGAGATATTTCATTTTATGAACAAACTTAAAAACTTTAATTATAAATATATTTATTCAGATGAAAGATTAAAGCCTAGTACAGAGTATTTTGAATTGATTTTAAAAAATATCTATTATACTCTAAAAAGATATTGTTATGAAAAAGAACATATGAAAGCAATATATCCTGAAATAATAAATGAATTTGAAGCTTGGCTAAAGTTATATTGGAACCAAGCAAGAGAAGAAATTAATAAAAATGATGTTATATTTAATGTTGAAAATGAAAAAGATTTATGCCAAGCAATTATATATTATATTTCAGGAATGACTGACAATTATGCAATAAATACATATAATAAAATAATAAGATTTTAATTTAATGGAAGGAAAAAAATGAAGTTTATTATATTTAGTGACATACATGGAAATGCATCGGCACTTAAAGAATGTTTTAAAGAAATAGAACACATGAGTTTAGATGCAATAATTTGGTGTGGAGACTATATTACAGACTTTCCTGAAAGCCATGAAGTGATAGAAATGATAAAATATTATTCAAATAAGTATAAAAGCTATGTAGTTTCTGGAAATCGAGAACAATATTTAATTGACTATTTACATGGAAAAGAATTTGGTTTTAGGCAGAAAAAAAATATAGAATATACATATGATTTATTAACTAAAACAGATATTGAATGGATAGAATCATTGCCTGAATCAATAGAAATTGAATTGGAAGGTAATAGTAAGATATTCGTATCTCATAAATGTACATATGAAAATATAGAAAAATGTAAATACAAAATTTTTGGACATAGTCACATACAATGTAATTTTGTAAGAGATGGTGTTAAATATATTAATCCTGGATCTGTTGGAATACCAGTAGATGAAAATATCGGAGCTCAATTTGATATATTGGAGATAACAAAATCATATGAAAAGATTGAACAATATGTTATAAAATATGATATTGAGAAAGCTATTAATAAGCTTAAATATTCAGCAATATATAACGATGATATTAAATGGGGAAATTTAATAGAAAAAGGATTGAGAACAGGATTGGATTATCCTCAAAAATGTGTAGATGAATATGATAAAATAAGAAAAGAACATCATGTGACGGAAGAATCTATGGAAATATGGAATTTAGCTATTAAAAATATTTTGGAACAATAGATATTAATATAGATAGATGAGTTTACTATAGTTGTTATACAATTTGACATAAAAGAATAAATATGATATGATTTTTATGTAAACGAAAAAATAAATTTTATTATTTTGGAGGTTTAATTATGAGTAAAGAAGAATTTTTAGATAGATTAAAAAAAATGGGATTAACTAAAGAAATGCTCGAATATCCAGCAATTACAGAAAGAGTTACAGAGGTATCAGAATCTACTGAACCAAATGAAACTTTTTTGATTATGCCAAGTGAAGATCATAGCAGTATTATAGTAGGAAATAATTTAAAAGGCGAAAGTTGGTCAAGTAAGATGATTATTTCAAAAGATGGAAGGTCATATACAAGTGCGTATTCTGAACATACAAGAGGAAGTAATTGGAGTGAAAAAAGAGAAGAAGTAAAAATTGATGAACATGGGCTATTAAAATCAGCCAATGTAGTTACTGAATCATATGGACCACTTGATGGTGGATTATCCTATACCGAAGAGTATAAAGCAGAAGAAGGATTATTTGGAGAATATGTTGATTATGGTTTTACAAGTTTAAAAGATATGCGTACGTTTGGTACACCTGTAAAAAAATCTTCATATAGAAGTAAAGAAACATCAATAAGTGAAATAATGAAAGCATATGATATTCATGCTGAACATATATCTAGCAAATATCCTGAACTTAAAGAGTATTACGAGAAAAAAAGAGGTTCTGTTGAAAGAAAGGCAATCATTTATTCATTGATTCATGGAGATGAATCTACAATTAAACTTACAGAGGATGATACAAAAAAATTAACGGAAACAGAAGTTGAATTGGTGAAGAGAGTAAAAGAATTAATGGCAAGGCAAAAATCAATCAGAGAGAATAATGAAGAGAGAGATGAAAGAGATGATTTTTAAATCCTCTCTTTTTTTTGATTTAAAATAATAATATGTGATAGAATATAAAAATAGTAAAAATACAAAGAAAGGAAAGTATGCTTGTATCATACGAAGGAGAACATGGAAGAAAAAATAGTAATAAAGCCACATCATTTTCTAGATATTATAAAGCTATATGGATCAGGTATCGATGTATTTGTACCTGATGAAAAAATGGGGCATGATTTTTATCGAATTGGAAATATTATTCTTAATAATAAAAACATTATGATGAAACTTACAATTGATGCAGATGATATTTGCACTCCATGCAAATATTGTAAAGATAGCTTGTGCATGGATAGTTTAGATGGCATAGAGTGTTATACTAAGAAAGATACATATAATAAGACATTAGATAAAAGAATAATTGAATACTTTAGTCTTGATTTGAATAAAGATTATACACCAGATGAGTTATGTGAAATATATTTATCAGATTTAGATTTTATTTATAAGGTATGGCAAGAGGAAGATGATGAAAAAACAGCAAGAAGATATGAGCTTTTTTCTAATGGGGCCAAAAAATATATTTTAAAGGAGGTTTTATGATTAAAATAAAAACAGTTTCTAAAGGAGCAGAATTAATTTCTGTAGAAAAAGATGGAATTGAAAGAATGCACGATGGCCAAAAAGATTGGAATAGACATAGTCCAGTACTTTTTCCAATTGTTGGTAAGCTAAAAGATAATAAAACAGTTATAGAAGGAAAAGAATATATGATGAATCAGCATGGATTTGCTAGAAACATGGACTTTGAAATAATTGGTGAGAATTCATATGTTTTAAGATACAATGAGGAGACTCTAAAAATGTATCCTTTTAAGTTTGAACTATATATTTCATACGAAGTTGATCATAACTCAGTGACTACAAAATATAGAGTAGTAAATAAAGACGATAAAATGATATATTTTGGTTTAGGAGGGCATCCTGCTTTTAATTGTGATTATGTGACAGGGAAGTATTGGTTGGAATTTGAAGAAATTGAAGATGATATGGAAATATATCAATTAGAAAATGGATTAATCAAAGATACTTGTGAAAATAAATCACTTTTCATAAAGGAAAACAAATTATTTTTAAATAATAATACATTTGAAAATGATGCAATTATTATTAAAAATATAAAGTCAAGAGTGGTTTATTTAAAAACAGAAGAAAAAACAATTTTATCATTAGAATTCAAGAATTTTCCATATTTAGGAATATGGTCAAAGCCAAATGCACATTTCATTTGTTTAGAACCATGGTTAAACACTGCTGATAAAGTGTCAACAAATGGAAATTATGAAGAAAAAGATAATTTAGTTGAATTAAACCAAGGGCAACAATTTGTGGCAGAATATACGGTTGAGTTTTATGATAAATAACATTACATTCAATATTTGATGAAGATAAAGAAAAATCATTAATAAAAACTAGAAATTATTTGGAATGTCTTTTGAACGAAATTGATAATAAAAAACTTAAATTACAGACTTAGGTAAAATAACCGACGTAAATAGTTTTTTAATAAAAAAAATTAGAAATGTACATATTCTATCAATATAATATCGCATATGAATATGCTTTGAAATATTGTAAAGGAGAAACAGTAAAAGATAAAGTTATTGATTATTTAAAATCAATGGACTTTGTTTCAGAATACTATTTAAAGTGAAACAGAATGCGGTTTACAATAATTGGAGAATTATGTAAAATATGATATAATTAATATAGTTTCATTTTGTACTTACGCAGAGTACCCTTTTTGTTAATATATACAAATCTGGGGGACTGCGTATCCTCCAGAGCTAATTATTAAGGAGGACAATAATGTTTGAGGAAAACAGTATTATGAGTGCAGTTGATGAGATAAGTAGCGCTGTTAAAGAAAATGGTTATTACGCCATCCTCTTTCCTTGCTATATTCCCAGCCGGAAAGTAAACGAAAAATATTCTGTAATTGGGAAAAAAAGCAATCAGACAAGGATTGCCAATTTACTCAAAAAGCGAGGTATCGAACCTAAAAAACTGGCAGAGGGATATTATATTTTCTTTCTTGAAGGAATAACAGAAGAAGAAAAGAAAGAAGCAGAAAAGGAGGCGATAGCGCTTGGGCACTGGTACGATATCATTGATTGATTCGTGCCAAGAGGTCCCTTCTCAAAATATGAGAAGGGACCTCTTCATTATATTAGGAGAGAAAGATTGATATAAACATTGACATTATATAATAATTGTATTATGATATACTTCAATCGGAGGAGATATTTTGAAAGTTAAAAATACATATGCAAACTTTATATTTTATTTTAGCTTTAGCTTTTATTTTGCTACAGCTTTTTGGCATATGTTTTTTTAAAATGAGTAAAATATTTTTCTAATAGTAATAATGTAAAGATAGAAAGACTCATTTTGAAGAGTCTTTTTTTTATAGAAATTCGAAGGGGGAGTAAAATATGAATAATTCAAATATAACTTTTAAGAGGCCTTTACCTAGTCCAGAAGAATTGAAAAAAGAAATACCAATTTCTAAAACAATTGAAAAAATCAAAATTAAGAGAGATAAAGAAATTGATGATGTATTTAGAGGAAAGAGTGATAAACTATTACTTATCATTGGACCATGTTCAGCAGATAGAATGGATTCGGTTTTGGAGTATATAAAAAAACTAGTTCCAATACAAGAAAAGGTTAAAGACAAAATAATAATAATACCAAGAATATATACAGGAAAACCTAGAACAATTGGAGCAGGCTATAAAGGAATGATACATCAACCAAACCCAAACAAAGAACCAGACATGATTGAAGGCATAAAGTCGGTTAGGCTTATACATAAAAGAGCAATAGAAGAAACAGGTCTATGTTCAGCAGATGAAATGCTTTATCCTGAAAACTATGCTTACCTTTCAGATTTATTATCATATGTCGCAGTCGGAGCTCGTTCAGTTGAGAATCAAGGACATCGCCTTGTTTCATCAGGAATTAACATTCCAGTTGGAATGAAAAATCCAATTTGTGGTGATATTTCCGTGGTTTTAAATTCTGTAAAAGCAGCTCAAACTAAACAGGTATTTATATACAGGGGTTGTGAAGTTGAGAGTAGTGGAAATGATTTAGCACATGTTGTATTAAGAGGTAGTACTGATAATCATGGAATTAATCATGCTAATTATCACTATGAAGATCTAAGAAAAGTATATGATTTATACTATAATGAAAATTATTTAAATCCAAGTGTAATAGTAGATACAAATCATTCTAATAGTAACAAAAGGTATATGGAGCAGCCTAGGATTGTGAAAGAGGTTCTACACACAATGAAATTAGATCCTGATATTAAAAGAATGGTGAAAGGATTTATGATAGAATCATATTTAGAAGATGGATCTCAAAAAATTGGAGAATCAATTTATGGAAAATCAATTACAGATCCATGTTTAGGTATTGAAAAAACTGAACAACTAATTTATGAGATTGCAGATAAAATATAAAAAAGAAAGGTAATTATATGAATTATAAAAAATCAATTGAAAAAATTAAGCCTTATAAACCAGGCTTGAGTGAAGATGAAATTAAGTCTAAATATAATTTAGCAAAGGTTACAAAATTAGCATCCAATGAAAATCCATATGGTCAGTCAGAGCAAGTTAAGAATTTATTTAAAAATATGGATAGAATGGAAAGATATCCAGACAATTATTGTAAAAAATTAAGAGAAAAACTATCCAGAAAAAATGATATTTCAGAGGAAAACTTAATTTTTGGAAATGGCTCTGTTGAAATCATACAGATGATTGCAAGAGTTTTAATAGAAGACGATGATGAAGTAATTACGTGTTCACCAACTTTTCAAAGCTATTACCTAGAAACAATTATAGAACAAGGAAAAATCACAGATATTCCATTAACAAGTGACTATAAATTTGATTTGGACGGAATTGTAAATAAAATATCCAATAAGACAAAAATTATATACATAGCAAATCCTAATAATCCTACTGGCACAATAATAACTTCTAGTGAATTAAATGAATTTATGAAGAAAGTTCCAGAAAACATCTTAGTTGTTTTAGATGAAGCATATGCGGAATTTGTTACAAATAAAGAATATCCTAATTCTATAAAACTTTTACAAGATTATTCAAATATATGTATTTTAAGGACATTTTCCAAAGCATATGGGCTAGCAGGATTTAGAATTGGCTATGGTATCTCTTCAAAAGAATTCATTAGAGAACTAGAAAAAGTGAGATTGCCTTTTAATGTATCAGTGGTGGCTCAGGTAGCAGCGGAGATCGCTTTAGATGATGAAGAGTTCCTAAATAAATGTATAAACAATAACCGCAAAGTCGTAGAAATGACTTATAAAAAATTGGATAGCTATAATATTGAATACATAAAAACCGAAGCAAACTTTATTATGATAGACACAAAACATGATTGCAAGAAAATTTCTGAGAAATTGCTAGAAAAAGGATTTATTGTAAGACCAGGATTTCCAGGTATGGATACCTCTATAAGAGTAACAATTGGAACTGAATCTGAAATGAATGAATTTGTTGAATGTTTGAATTCTATATTAAAGGAGAAATAAATGAAAATATCTTATTTGGGTCCAATAGGAACATATTGTTATGAAGCTTGCAACTTATATAATAAAGATAATGATTTTGAAATGATCCCCGCAAAAACAATTACAGAAGCTATTGAATTATTGCGTAGTAACGATGTAGGTAAAGCAATAGTTCCTATTGAAAACTCTATAAAAGGGACTGTAATAGAAACACTTGATAATATTATTGAAAATGAAGAGTTATTTATAAAAGAAGAAATCATGCTAGATATAGATCACTATTTACTTGGGCATAATCTGAATAAAGAAAAGAAGTTGTATTCTCATGCTCAAGCTTTAGGACAATGTAAAAGATACATCAAAGATAAACTAAAGGACTATGAAATTGTTGAAGTAGAAAGTACTGCTAAGGCTTCTGAAATTGTAAATAATAGTAAAAGTGGTATTTGTATTGCAAATAAGGCATGCGCAAAACTTTATAATTTAGAAGTGCTAGATGAAAAAATACAAGATAGGAGTAACAATAAAACACGTTTTTTTGTCCTTGCTAAAGATAATTATCATAAAAATTCAAGAGTAAAAGTGTCAATAGTTTTTTCTACAAATAATTCTCCTGGAGCTCTATATCAAATACTTGGACTACTAAATACATTTGAAATCAATATGAGCAAAATAGAATCAAGGCCATCAGAAAAAAAATTAGGAGATTATCTATTTTGGATCGATGTAGAAATTAATGAATTAAACGAAAAAACAAATGTGTTTTTTGAAATATTGAAAGGTAAGTGTTCTTATTTTAGAATTTTAGGATTTTACTAATATAAAAGCGTGCAATCAATCTACAATGACAGATTTGATTGCACGCTTTTTAGATACAACACCATTAAATATAAAAAATCAAACAATCAGAGGATTCAGTTCTGATTTTGTACTCTTTGCTGCATTTTTCTGAAATGCAATTAATAGTAGCAGGGTCTGCATAGACCATTACTTCGCAAGAAATAGTTCCATCGTAGTTTTTTGCTTCCATTTGGGCTTTTTCTGTTGAGATTTGACAAAGCCTAGTAAACACGTAATTTGCCACATCTTCTCCTGACATCGTCCGAACATCGATTGGAGTCCAATCAGTTTTAAAATCGACACCCCAGTGAGCACGTTCAGATTTTAGTGAACTCATTTTTTTCTCCTTTCAATTCTATAAGATGTGTTCAACAATTATACAATACAGATTATACTATATTTTTAGGTGTTTTTCAAGTTTAGCATAGAACGCAATTTCCCCCTATACCAAAAAAGGTACAGGGGGAAATTTTTTGCTCGTAGGAATCCAATCAAGTTTTTATCCGTAAATTGCTATTTTCTCAAGCATATCTGCAATGATAGGAATAATGTCGATTGAATCACTACTGGAGTTGTCCAAGCTATCAAGTATAGTTTGAATTTCTTCGGCGGACAGATTGCCCGCTACTTCACGCCTTAAGACAGTTACCCATGATACAAGAGAATTGCCGCTATACAAAATGACTTCGTAGCCATTCAGTGTCGTGTAGCAATACTTTGTAGGGTCTTGGGTCCATTCTTCAAGTTCACATCCAACTTCCTTAAGATACTTTGGAGTGTAAAGTACAAGACCGCTTTCGATATTGATAGCAGTAATATCTCCGGTAATCTTTGCAACTTCCACGAAAAGCTCCAAAAACTTATTCAGATACAACTGAATGTATTCACTTTTTGTTGTTGGAGCATCCGGCTGTGCTTCTGAACAGAGAGTGAAATCATATGTTTTAATAGTATTGCATTGATCGTGACCAAAGTAAAGAGTTACTATCCGTTGGTCAACAATCGTGTGAAGATCGTAACCGTAAAGATCATATTCACTACAATCAATCCAGACTCTTCCGAGTGTAGAAAATCGATCTGAATAAAATTTTGCCCATTTTTTCTTACCATGTTTGTCTTCTGCGACAGGTTTTGCTCTAGTGACGCCTAGGGTATTCATGATCAATTCATCAGAAATGGTTACACCATATGGATAAAAGATCTTTAGTCCATTGCCGAGCCATCCTGTCCACATTGCAACGGGACCGCCTGTAGTTTCAAGAACAATACTCCATCCTAATTCCATAAATGCCTCCTTACAATTGGTTGTGAGGTTAATAGATACTATAGCCAAATAACATAGCTTAAAAAATTATAACATACTTTACATAATATTGCAAATTAACCTTAGTAGGGACCACACAAAGGTTGTATGAAAATACTTAAAAAATATTGTTATAAGTATTAAGATTTGATATAGTACTATTGTATAAAAGAACATATCAAGGAAAGGTAGTTGTTTAAATGGGTGAAAACAAAGAAACTAAGAGTAGTTTACCAATTTTTTTATTAATAATTGCTATAATTATAATAGTTGCTATGGGATTTATTATATACAAATTAAATAGTGAAAAGAATACAGAAGCTCAGAAAACGAATTCTAATGCACCATCAACAACACAAAGTACTCAAAATACTTCTGAATCAGATGATATTAAAAATGATATAACAAAATCGGATGACACTGAGTATGATATAACAAAAGTGAAAAATCAATATGATGAAGAAGTAACTGCTGTAATAACGGCAACAAAAGATGGCAAAACTGTGACCAAAGAATTTGAAATGGATGCCTTAATAGCAGATACTGAAACAGCAGTATATCCTACTATAGGTTCAGTAGCATTAGTTGCATATTCTGGTGGAGAAGGCTATGGAGTTAATTTCTATCAATTAGTAAATGATGAAATTAAAAAAATAGGTGAAATTGATTGTGGAGCAGATATGGTTGAAGAAGCAACATATACGGTTGAAACTGAAGGAGAAGCAACTGCAATTATTACGGCAACTAGAAATGGAGTGGAAACAAAAAAAGAATTTGAAATGTCAGCTGCAATTGATAAAACAGAAATAATTGATGTGTTTGATCGTGGTGAGATTGTACTTGTGGCAGAGACAGGCGGGGAATATTATGCATTTAAAGCTTTTAGATTGAGTCAAGATTATACTAACGGAAAAACTATTGATATAGTTGAAGTTGGTACAATACAATATATGTTTTAGTTAATTATCAAAGTAAAGGAGAAAAAAATGAAAAAAACAATTTGTTATTTATTGATTATTGCTATTTTAATAGCAGGACTATTTACACTAACAGGATGTAAAAAAAGTAAAGATGATTCTGTAAGTGAAACCAAAAATGAAAATTCTACAAGTCAAACTAGTAGTGTCGATTTAGAATCACATATACTTTCTTTGGAATTAGATGAAGATGAATACATTCAAGTTAAAGTTGATTATCCCAAAAGTGACGATATAAAAATTACACCAGGTGATGATGAATATAATGTCACAATTACAAATGAAAAGAAAAATTATGCATTAAAATTGTCACTTGGAGATGAAGTAGAAGATACATATTATGAAGAACAAGATGCAGATAAAGAAGAAGATGGTTATACTGAATCAAAATTTGCTGATAATGATGGTTATTATTACCTATTCGGAAATTCAACAGTTATGGGTAATGTTTTAATTGATACACAAACAAGCAATGATTATAAGTTTGTGTTCTTTGAGTTATCTCCAGTTGAAGGTGAAGTAGATGCATTACCATTATTTAAAGATACAGAAGTACAAGATATACTAAGCTCATTTGGGTTCCGCTATAAAACAGCAGAAGATGAAAACGTTTAATTACAAATAGTTTGTACATAAAATACAGAAAATTGTTTGAGATATAAAAAGGTGGAGTTTAATATGGAAGAAGTTTTTGAGTTTTTAAAAAAATGTGAAGTTTTTTACATAGCAACTGAGGAGGGAGACAAACCAAGAGTTAGACCTTTTGGAGCAGTAAATATTTTTGAAGGAAAGCTATATATTCAAACTGGAAAATCAAAAGAAGTTTCAAAGCAAATGCAGATTAATCCTAATGTAGAGATTTCAGGTATGGCTTTAGGAAAATGGATTAGACTTGAAGGAAAAGTGGTAAGAGATGATAGAAGAGATGCAAAGAAAAGTATGTTAGATGCAAATCCAATGTTAAGAAATATGTATTCTGAAGATGATGATAATACAGAAGTTTTGTATTTCGAAAATGCAAAGGCAACAATTTGCTCATTTACAGAAGCTCCTAAAGTTATTGAATTTTAGATATGAGATATTATATTAAAGGTATAAAAAGGCTTACAAATTCTGCTTTTTATTAAAATAATTTAAAGCAGATGAGAAAAGGCTATTGGAAGTCCAATAGTCTTTTTATTATAGGTTGAACTTAAACAGTTGCAAGCATTTGACTAATTTTTGCAGAACTGCTATAATAATATTATAATCTATGACTACTTCGTAGTCTTGATTATTTTTTTAAGCAGGAGTCTAATCCTGCATACAATTTAATACTGTAACCATTAATTTCTTATTCAACAAGAGAGGAGAACAATTATGAAAATGATGAAGAAATTAATAACGGGGATTCTTGTAACTGTATTGTTGATCACATCAACAGAGGTTTTTGCTGAAGAGCCGGAAGTATTTGAGTACTATGATGCCGATAATGATCGGAATTGCATTGAGTACCATTATGGTGACACAGCTGGAATACTAAATGACACGTTTAGCTATTATGATGCTGACAATGATACATACGTAACGGAGTATTATTACGGCAGTGATAGTGATGATGAAGCTGATTATGGTTGGTATCCTGACTACAGCGATCTGTATCAGGATGAGTATCAAGCAGCTTGGTATGCATCGGTTTCTTTAAATGATTGGGCGGATTTTTACTCTCTGGAAGGTGAGTATATCTGCACAATTCCAGAAGGAACATGGGTGCAGCCATTAGAGTCAATAGGAAGAAGTGGTGACATAACTTATATCATGTACAATGGATATCAA
>CAYYBL010000019.1:0-21302 GCA_964470175.1 uncultured Lachnospiraceae bacterium
TTCTGTACAATGATGTATTGATACATTTTTAGAGATTTCTTTTATATCATCTTTTCCAAAAAATTCCTTTAATTTCGTTTTTATAATGTCTTCATTGCCAATCAATACAATTTCAGAATCAATTTCTTTTGAAGCTCTTACTGCACCTTTTATATTTGCGTCAGGTGCATTATCTCCGCCCATTGCATCTAATAATATTTTCAAGACTCTAACCCCCTAATGATAAAACTTCATTAATTTTATATTTTTTTGTTAAAAAAATCAATATTTGATTTTGGAGAATACATTATATTTCAAATTTATATGAATCATATGGAAATTGGTTTACAATAATCGTTTCTGATCTTACAAGTTTCATTATTTTATTTACTAGTTCAGCATTTTCATATATGATAGCGTAGTCTTCTTTTCTCAAACTACGTAAAAAGTCGTTTAAATCATCAAATGTTTCTAATGAAATTCCATTTTTCTTACAAAAATCAAATATTCTCTTGTATTCTTCTGTGTGTTCTATAATATTTATATATATCTTTATTGTTCCATAATTATTATACTTTATTTTTATACCAAGGTATTCTTCTAATCTTTGATAGTCTTGATAATCTCCAATACATATTATTTCATCAAATAAGCCTTTATTATCATTTAAATAAACTTCATTATAATTTAAATCAACATCTATATATTTATTTGGCAAGCGAACATCAACTAATGTATTTGCAAATAATTCTGCAATCTCAAAATTTAATTCCTTATGATTAGTAAGAAAAAATGTAATTCTATTATTATGCACAATTGCATTTAGTATTATCTCAAATGTTACTTCAGGTAAGCCATTGTAGCATATAGCAATTTTCTTATTGTCATCATAGAATTCATTTTGATCCTGATATTTGCTGATTACTCTGAGAGCCTTATCATAATTTACTATATTTCCTTTGCAAAAATCTTCATTTAGTATTTCTCGTATTTTTGCATTACGTTCATCTAAATTAAATTTTAATTTCTTTATAAACTCATTAAATTTTTCCTTTTCCATACAAATCACTTCCAAAATAAATATTTTTAAACAACTATTACGCTACGATTATATCATGTTTTTCATAATATTAAAACTTTTTTTAATTAGAACAAAAGGGGACATTTAATATAAAAAAAAGCATTTCAGATAAATCTGAAATGCCTTGTTTTACCAATATTTTATTCGATTATATCAGCAACAACTCCAGAACCAACTGTTCTTCCACCTTCACGAATAGCGAATCTCAATCCTTTTTCAATAGCTATAGGAGTGATAAGTTCTACTGTCATAGAAACGTTATCTCCTGGCATAACCATTTCAACACCTGCTGGTAAATCAATAACACCAGTAACGTCTGTTGTTCTGAAATAGAATTGTGGTCTATATCCATTGAAGAATGGTGTATGTCTTCCACCTTCTTCTTTAGTAAGAACATAAACTTGTGATGTGAATTTTGTATGTGGATGAATTGTTCCTGGTTTTGCAAGAACTTGTCCTCTTTCGATGTCTTTTCTATCAACACCTCTTAAAAGAACACCAATGTTATCTCCTGCTTGAGCTTCATCAAGTAGTTTATGGAACATCTCAACTCCAGTTACAACTGTCTTTGAGCTTTCTGGTTTTAATCCAACTATCTCAACTTCGTCTTGAAGTTTAACTGTACCTCTCTCTACTCTACCTGTAGCAACTGTACCACGTCCAGAAATTGTGAATACATCTTCAACTGGCATTAAGAATGGTTGATCTGTAGGTCTTTCTGGTGTAGGTATATATGAATCAACTGCATCAAGCAATTCTTTGATTGGTTTATATACTGGATCATTAGGATCCTTTGAATCTGACTCTAATACATTTAGTGAAGATCCTTGGATTATAGGAATCTCATCACCTGGGAAATCATATTTTGATAATAGTTCTCTAACATCCATTTCAACTAATTCGATAAGTTCTGGATCATCTACCATATCACATTTGTTTAAATATACTACTATATATTTAACACCAACTTGTCTTGCAAGTAAGATATGCTCTCTTGTTTGAGGCATTGGTCCATCAGCTGCAGAAACAACTAATATAGCACCATCCATTTGAGCAGCACCTGTAATCATGTTTTTAACATAATCAGCGTGTCCTGGGCAGTCAACGTGTGCATAATGTCTATTTTCTGTTTCATATTCTACGTGAGCTGTATTTATAGTAATACCTCTTGCTTTTTCTTCTGGTGCACCATCTATTTGATCATATGCTGTATATTGAGCATCACCTAATAATGCTAGGTACTTTGTAATAGCAGCTGTAGTAGTAGTCTTACCATGATCAACGTGACCAATTGTACCAATATTTACGTGTGGTTTTGTTCTTTCAAATTTAGCTTTAGCCATTTTAAAATCCTCCTTTTTTTGAGATTTTCTCTCTTATATCTTTTTAAATTTAATGACTTAATTTAACACTTGCATTTTATAATATCTATAGTTAATTTGCAAGTATTTTACAAAATTTTTAATATTATATTACTTTATTATTCCTCTTTTTTAGCTCTTGAAGATACTATTGTATCATGAACTGATTTTGGAACTTCTTCATAGTGAGATGGTTCCATAGAATATGTACCTCTACCTTGTGTCTTTGAACGCAAATCAGTAGCATATCCAAACATCTCTGAAAGTGGTATAAATGAACGAATTTCTTGCATTCCATCAACACTTTCCATTCCTTCAAGTCTTCCACGTCTTGAGTTTACGTCACCAATTACATCACCCATATATTCTTCAGGTACAGTAATTTCAACTTTCATAATAGGTTCTAGAATAACTGATCCACCTTGTTTACATCCTTCTTTAAATGCCATAGATCCTGCAATCTTGAATGCCATTTCAGAAGAGTCAACTTCGTGATATGAACCATCAACAAGAGTTGCTTTAAAGTCTATAACAGGATATCCAGCAAGTACACCGCTTTCAGCAGCTTCTCTTATACCTTCTTCAACTGGTTTTACATATTCTTTTGGAACAACACCACCTACGATCTTGCTCTCAAATTCTATACCTTTTCCAGCCTCAAGTGGTTCCATCTCTAGCCATACATGACCATATTGACCTCTACCACCTGACTGACGAATGAATTTTCCTTCTACTTTTACAGATTTTCTAATAGTCTCTTTGTATGCAACTTGTGGTTTTCCAACATTACATTCAACTTTAAATTCTCTTTTTAATCTATCTACTATGATATCTAAGTGAAGCTCACCCATACCAGCAATAATCGTTTGACCTGTTTCTTGATTTGTATATGTCTTAAATGTAGGATCTTCCTCTGCTAGTTTTGCAAGAGCTATAGCCATTTTTTCTTGATTTGCCTTGTCCTTTGGTTCGATAGCAATATCAATAACTGGCTCTGGGAATTCCATAGATTCAAGTATGATTGGATGATCTGGATCACAAAGTGTGTTTCCAGTAGTAACATCCTTAAGTCCAACTGCTGCAGCTATATCTCCAGCATAAACCTTATCTATATCTTGTCTATGATTTGAATGCATCAAAAGAATTCTTCCTATTCTTTCTCTCTTATCTTTGCTTGAATTTAAAACTGTTGATCCTGCTTCAAGTGTACCTGAATATACTCTAAAGAAACATAACTTTCCTACAAATGGATCTGTTGCAATCTTAAATGCAAGTGCAGCAAAAGGCTCTGAATCTGATGTCTTTGCTTCTACATCTTCACCATCAAGTGTTTTTCCTTTTATATGAGCAACATCAAGTGGTGATGGCATAAAATCAACAACAGCATCAAGTAATTCTTGAACTCCTCTATTTTTGTATGAAGATCCACATGTAACTGGAACTATATTGTTGTGAATTGTTCCAAGTCTAAGACCTTTTTTTATTTCTTCAGCTGTAAGCTCATTTCCTTCAAGATATTTTTCCATAAGTGATTCGTCTTCTTCTGCAGCAGCTTCTACCATTTTCTCATGCCACTCATTTGCAGCATCTACCATATCATCAGGAATATCTTGTTCTACAACTTCTTTTCCTAAATCATCCATGTGAACAAAAGCTCTCATTTTGATCAAATCAACGATTCCTTTAAAATTGTCTTCTGCTCCTATTGGAAGTTGGATAGGAATAGCATTGGCTTTCAATCTATTTCTAAGTTGATCCACGCAAAGCATAAAGTTTGCTCCAGTGATATCCATCTTATTTACATATACCATTCTTGGTACACTATATTTATCTGCTTGTCTCCAAACAGTTTCTGTTTGTGGCTGAACTCCACCTTTTGCAGCTAATACTGTTACAGCTCCATCAAGTACTTTAAGAGATCTTTGAACTTCTACTGTAAAATCAACGTGTCCAGGTGTGTCAATAATATTAATTCTATTATTATTCCAAAAACATGTTGTAGCAGCTGAAGTAATTGTAATACCTCTTTCTTGTTCTTGCTCCATCCAGTCCATTGTAGCAGCTCCATCGTGAACTTCGCCTATTTTATGAGTTTTACCTGTATAGAAAAGTATTCTCTCTGTAGTGGTAGTTTTACCAGCATCTATGTGAGCTACTATTCCTATATTTCTAGTTCTTTCTAATGGGTACTCTCTTCCAGCCATATATTCTCTCCTCTCTCAAAACACATATAAATGTTTCGATTTTATCTAAATTAATATCTTTATTTATGATAAAAGATCTTGATCTAATCAAAATTTTACCATTTATAATGAGCAAAAGCTTTATTTGCTTCAGCCATTTTATGAGTATCTTCTTTCTTCTTGTATGCTCCACCATTGCTATTTACTGCATCAATGATTTCACCTGCAAGTTTTTCAGACATTGTTTTTTCATGTCTCTTTCTAGCATATGATACTAACCATCTTAAACCTAAAGTTTGTCTTCTTTCTGGTCTAATTTCAAGTGGAACTTGATATGTAGCACCACCGACTCTTCTTGCTTTTACTTCAAGAACTGGCATAACATTTTCAAGAGCTGATTCAAAAACCTCTAGAGGATCTTTTTGCTCTTTTTCTTTTATAATATCAAATGCATCATAAACGATTGATTCTGCAATAGCCTTTTTACCATCAAGCATAATATTATTTATAAGTTTTGTAACAACCTTACTATTATATAATGGATCTGGTAAAACATCTCTTTTTGCAATATATCCTTTTCTTGGCACTATACTTCCCTCCTTTTTATAAATATATCTACACATAATGTAGAATAGGTACTCTGAAAAGTTTTTCACTTTCCCGTAATAGTGCAAGATTTTTTATAAATAAAAAAGAACTATGCACTATTATCAATTAGAATTTAAATCATACGATTTATTTTTTAGGTCTCTTTGCACCATACTTAGATCTAGCTTGCATTCTATCTTTAACGCCCGCTGTATCTAGTGTACCTCTAATAATATGGTATCTAACACCTGGAAGATCTTTTACTCTTCCGCCTCTTATAAGTACAACACTGTGCTCTTGTAAATTGTGACCTTCACCTGGAATATATGAAGTAACCTCATATCCATTTGAAAGCTTAACCCTTGCAACTTTTCTTAATGCAGAGTTTGGCTTCTTTGGTGTAACAGTCTTTACTACAGTACATACTCCTCTTTTTTGTGGAGATGTGTTATCTGTCTGAATTTTTTTCCTAGAGTTGTATCCTTTTTGAAGAGCAGGAGCTGTAGCTTTCTTTACAGATGTTTGTCTACCTTTTCTTACTAATTGATTGATTGTTGGCATATCCTTTTTTCACCCCATTTCTTTATAAAACTACTATATGCCCATATTTACAAATAAAAATATGAGCTAAGTGAGTTTTTCTCACATTTAGCTCATATATTTTATCATCATATTTTTTAATTGTCAAGCAATTGCTATACCTTTGGTTTATTTTTATTGCTCGTTTTCTTCCCTTTCAGCTCGTTCTCTTTCTTCCTTTTCTTTCCTCTCAGCCTCAAGTCTCTCATTGTATTCATAATCATATCATAAACAAAAACTGGCATTAAATCTAATTTAGTGCCAGTTTCATATCTTATAACAATTATTCTTTCAAACTATCAAGTTTTGCATTTAATTCAACTATGAGTTCAGCATACTCTTTCAATTGCTCAGTACTCAAACTCTCTAAGAATTCTTCATTTGATAGTACATCATTTATCAGTTCTATTCCTTTTATTATTTTTTCAACTTCATTATTCTTCTCTTCATCCATATTCTTTCCTCCTTAGTTTTTATCTTCCTTCATCATCATCATGCTCGTGAAAAACTTTTCTACTTTCAGATCCTCTCTTGTATTCTCCCGTTTCAATAACCTTACTTACTACTTTTTGCACATTCTTTCTTTCATTCTTTTCTCTTCTAGTAGTAGCACGTTCTACTGCCAAATCTTCAGCATCTCCTCTTGCTGAGTTTCTTTCTATTCTCTTAATCTCATTTAGAGCCTCTCTTCTAGCATTTTTTGTAAGAAATCTTGCTCTTATAGCATTTCCAATTCTTTTAAATATACCCCTATCATCTTCATGTAGTTCTCTATATTTTCTTCTAATTTGTCCATCATCTATTCTTGAAGCATCCCAGTCTCTTGCAAATTTCCTATCTGCAGCATCACGAGCTTCTTGTGCTTTTTCAGCTTCTCTATCAGATAATTCAGCTACTTTTTCTAGACCTCTTGCCTTATCCTCTAAAAGTTTATGCTTAGTCTCCTCAAGTTTTTTCTCTTCTTCTAATTTAGCTTTTAATTGTTTAGCTCTTTCTAAAGCTCTCTTAATTTCATCAATTTTTGGATTTCCTTTGTCATCCTTTAATCTTTTTCCTTCTTCTTTCGTCAAACCAAAATCTTCTGGATGCTCAAGAATTCTTTCAAACTTAGTTTTTAAATCATCTGATGTTGGTCTTGGCTCGCTTACAACTCCTCTTGCTACCATCTCATCTCTTTTACTCTCAAGTCTAGTTTTCTTCTCAGCTTCTTTTGATGTCAATGGCGCTTTTGCATTAAGAGCAGCTATTTCTGTATTAATATCTCCTAATTCATATTTTTCTCCACTTTCCTCAATTGTCTTCATTTCAGTTATCAAGCTTTCAAGATCGACCATCTTGTCAATTCTATCACCATATTCTGTTGCTTTTCTTTGACTTCTAATCTTTATATCTTCGATAAATCTTGCAGTTTCTTCCTTACCAAGTCTTCCACTTAAAACTGCATAAAGTCTTGAATCATCAACAAAGTGTCTTGCTTTTTCGGCTGTTTCACCTTCAATCTTACTATCATCTGCGCCTACCGCTTCAAACACATCAGACACTTCAGAAACATCTAATTCAGCATCACTTCCATCTGCTCTAACAACTATCTTTCCATTTCTTCTTTCAGCAGTAGACAATAACCTTTGTAATTCTTCACGTAATTGTTTTCTTTGATCACTTGAAAGACTGTCAATTCTGTCCATCAACCTACTTACTGATCCTGGTAATACCTCTTCTAATCTCTTTTTTTCCATATTATATTTCTGTAGCCTTAGCTACATCCTCCTTCTTATTTAAATTTTAAAACAATTATTAATTCATAAAAACGATATTTATATGCTATGATTTCAATCGTAAATCATAATACTTAATAACCATTTATAAACTTACATAAGCAAGAGCTTTTTGCCCCTTTTATTTATTATTTATAAACTTATCCACTTCTATTATATGATATTAAGAAAATTATGTCAATGGTTTTATGTAAATTTCTACATAATATTTCTTCGTTCCAAATATATATTATTACTATTATTTTGTATTTTTGTCAACTATAATATGCTATGAATTCCTTTTAACGACCTTGTAGCAAGTGCTTGATACCTTTCTTTTTTGTCTTTTATACTTGATTTTAATTCTGGAAGTATTCCAAAATTTGCGTTCATAGGTTCAAATTTTTCTTTTTCTTCAGAAATATACTTAGCAAGTGCACCTATCACATTTTCATTAGAAAAGATGACTTTTTCTTTTTCATACTCTTCTTGTGCTTCTGTGCTATCTTTACTTTTATTATATATCTCATATAGCTTGAACGCATTAATCCCTGCTACAAATCCAGATGATATTGATTCCACGTATCCTTCTACTCCTGTAATCTGCCCTGCAAAAAAAATATCTTTATTTCTAACCTTATATGTGCAATCTAAAATCATTGGTGAATTTATATACGTATTTCTGTGCATTACACCATACTTTACAAAATTTGCATTTTGAAGTCCAGGTATCATTGAAAATACTCTTTTTTGGTCTCCATATTTAAGATTTGTTTGAAAACCTACCATATTATATATATTTCCTTCTTTGTTATCCTGTCTTAATTGCACTACTGCATATGGTCTTTTTCCTGTACGCTTATCAGTAAATCCTACTGGTTTTAATGGGCCAAATCTTAAAGTATCTTTTCCTCTTTTGGCCATTATCTCTATTGGCATGCATCCTTCAAATATTTCTCTCTTTTCAAAGTCATGAAGTGTAGCCACTTCAGCATTTACAAGTTCTTCTACAAATCTCTCATATTCTTCTTTATTCATAGGAAGATTTATGTATCCACTTTCTTCTTGCTTACTTAATCTTTTTTTCCAATCTTCTATTGATTCATCAAGACCTCTTTCTTCATCGTATCTATTTCCCAAAAAAGCTATATCAAAATCAATAGAATCTTTTTCTATTATTGGACTTGCAGCATCATAGAAATAAAGTCCATCATCTCCTGTTATTCTTTTTATTTCTTTTGCTAAACTATCAGATGTAAGTGGCCCTGTTGCTACAATAACTATATTTTCATCAGGAATCTTAGTCATCTCTTCCCTTATAACTTTTATATATGGATTTTCTTCTACCTTCTTTGTGACATCTTTTGAGAATGTGTCTCTATCTACAGCTAGCGCTTGGCCTGCAGGTATAGCATTTTTATCTGCAATAGGTATAATTTCACTCCCAAGTACTCTTAATTCTTCCTTCAAAAGTCCACACGCATTTGTAAGAAGGTTCGATTTAAACGAATTACTGCATACTATCTCCGCAAGATTTTCATTTGAATGTGCTGGTGAATACTTTACAGGCTTCATTTCATATAGTTTTACCGTTATACCTCTTTTTGCTATTTGAAGTGCTGCCTCACATCCTGCAAGGCCTCCTCCTACAATAGTTATTTCTTTCATTATTATCTTCCTTCATCATCTTGAGTTTCATGATCTTTTTCCTGTGTTATACCAAAAAGCTCATCTATTTTTCCACTTATTGTTTTTCTATATACGTATCTCCATCTAGAAATTCTGTTTTAAGAGTATTATCATTCCTCTCTGATTCTGGTAAATTTTCTTTTACCCCACTTTCATGTAGAATTTTAATATACCTTTCTTTTGCTTCTTCAAATGATTTTCCTTTTTTCATCTCACTTTTTATAAATTCTTCTCCAAGCATAGAAAATAAATCCGTAGTACTATAATTATTCTCAAAAATAGGAGCATTTGTATTTGTTTTTTCTATTCCCAAATACCCATTTAAATAATCATTTAATGATAAGTATAAAAATGGATTTTCTATACCATTTTCTTTTACTTTTTCAATTAAGAAATATGTACCCTTATTTAGTACCTCCTCAAGCGAAACTCCAGCAATAGCTAAATACGTATTTAAAAGCATTTGAGAATCATTATAGAATTCGTTTTGTACCTTTTCTCCTAAAGCTAAGTTTGCAAATTCTTCAGCTATGCCTTCTGGTAAAGCACTTGCTATATCATATTGATTGCCTTTCCCTGTATTAACATCCAAATCTAATAATTGCATGTTTCCACTTCTAAAAGTAAACCTCAATTTGCTTACTCCTTCACTTTCCATTTTGTCAAAAAAGCCTTTATATAAATCCTTATCTAACTCATCTCTATTTTCATCATCTATTTTTACTACTGTAGAATTAGAAACATGAGCTAGTTCATGATAAAATGTTTGATAAAACTCTTTAATTTCTTCAGGAGTGCTTTCTTCAGTAGGAAGATTTGGGACTATCAGCCAATTTTCATCTAACCTATATTCTCCTTTTGTTCCTTTGCCACAATTGTATTCAATTGCTTCAGGTGTTCCATGAAACAAACGTAATCCTCTTTTTATATTAAAGTAAAACAAACTAAGGTTAAAATCTGGTATATTTTCATGAACATCATCTATAAATTCATGAAGATATTTTTTATATGCTTCTGGAATATCGGGATTTTCATCCACAGCTTTCTTACATTCTTCTACACTTGGGTCAGAATTTGTCATGAAGCTTTTCACTTCATCCATTGATTTTCCTTCTATAGATATTTTATGCTCTCCTTTTAGAGAATGCATATAAAATGTCATTCTTTCACTCACAGGTTCACTAAATTCTCCCGCATATACATCTAGTTCTTCGCCATCAGAATCAACTGAAAAAGTCTCTATTCCATCTCTATCTCTTATAAGTTCCAATGCTTCTATAACTCTTCTTGTTTGTTCCTCTTCATTTTCATACCCTACTTCACTTTTATACATTGACTCTGCAGATTTTATAATTCCATCTATACCGCCAAAAGTAAGAGCAGCGGTTAAAGCTACTAGTACTCCTCTTCTAATCCAAACTTTTGGTGCAAAACTAACCCTTTTGTTTTTTCCTTCTTCGGATTTTCTTTCTTTTTCTTGAAGATAAAGAACATTTCTGTCATGTAAGTTAAATAATTTATATAATTCCAAAAAATCATCTATCATTGGATAAAAATATTTTCCATTCTTTTCCTCTAAGAAGAATTTCAATCCTTTTTTGTTCAAAAATAAAAGATATTGTTTTTCTTTGAATGAAAACTTTGATAATAAAAGCCATTCTTCCTTCATAGCTTTCCTCCTTAGTATCATAAAGAGAGACAATTTGTCCCTCTTTTATTTTTTTCTTGATTTAGCACTTTTTTTAGTGGTATTTTTTTTGGCTGCTCTCTTTCTTTTTGGTTTATTGTCATTTTCATAAAGTGCTCTATCTATATCATTATTTGGTACAAATTTTTCTCCCTCTTTTGGTTTATTCCATGATATATAATAGCATCCTTCTCCTATACCTTTATTGTTTTCACATATATAATAATTTCTTCTATTTTTTGATTTTCTGATTTGTACTTTTCCACCACATACAGGACATGGTACATCGATGGTTTCAATATATGGTTTTGCATTTCTACATTCTGGATATCCAGGACATGCTAAAAATTTTCCAAATTTGCCATATTTTATAACCATCATTCTTCCACATTTTTCACATGGAATATCTGTTTCTTCATAAGTAAGAGTAACATGTTCTAGATCTTTATCAACCTTTTCAACAATTTTTTCGAATGGTGAATAGAATTCTCTTATTACACTTTTCCAATTTTCATCACCTTCTGCAATTTTGTCAAATTTCTCTTCCATATTTGCAGTAAACTCTACATTTATGAAGTCACCAAAATTTTCAACTAGAAGATTATTTACAACCTTTCCAAGATCTGTTGGAATAAACTGTTTTTGTACTTTTTCTACATATCTTCTTGCTATAATAGTAGTAATTGTAGGCGCATATGTACTTGGTCTTCCTATACCTTTTTCTTCAAGTGTCTTAACTAAACTTGCATCTGTATATCTTGGTGGTGGCTCTGTGAAACTTTGTTTTGATTCTAGATCCTCTTTTTTAACTTCTTCTCCCACTTCAAGATATGGTATTTTTTCAAATTCTTCTTTTTCCTCATTTTCGACATATAATGTCATGTATCCTTTAAACTTTAATGTCTGACCATTTGCCTTAAAATTGTATTCATTTGCATCTATAGATACTGTAAGTGTATCATAAATAGCTGCCTGCATTTGACTTGCAAGGAATCTATTATATATAAGTTTATATAACTTATACTGGTCTGGAGTAAGATTTGACTTAATAGAATCAGGTGTTATGTCTATATGTGTTGGTCTTATTCCTTCATGAGCATCCTGGGCATCAGATTTTGTCTTATAATATCTATTTTCATAATACTCTTCACCATACATTTTTATAATCTGTTCTTTTGCAGCTGCTCTTGCCTCTTCTGAAATTCTAGTAGAATCTGTTCTCATATATGTAATAAGTCCAGTAAGTCCAATATCTGGAAGTTTCACACCTTCATATAATCCTTGTGCGACTTGCATAGTTTTCTTTATTGCAAAATTTAATTTTCTTGATGAGTCTTGTTGCATAGTACTTGTCGTAAATGGTGGAGCTGGATTTCTTTTTCTCTCTCCTTGTTTTACATCTGATACCTTATATTTAGCATTTTTTAAAACTTCTAATATTTCATTTACTTCTTTTTCTGAATGAAGTTCTAATTTCTTTCCATCTTTTCCGACAAATTTTGCTATAAACTTGGTTTTTGTTTTCTTATCTGATGCAACAAGATTTATATTCCAATATTCTTCAGGTATAAACTTTTCTATTTCATCTTCTCTTTCACATACAAGCCTTAGTGCAACTGATTGTACTCTACCTGCAGAAAGTCCTTTTTTTACTTTTTTCCATAATACGGGGCTTATCTCATATCCAACTATTCTATCAAGTACACGTCTTGCTTGTTGGGCATCAGTAAGATTAATGTCTATTTTTCTTGGATGATCCATACCATTTTTTACGCCTGATTTTGTAATCTCATTAAACGTGACTCTGCATACACTATTTGGATCTATTCCTAGCAAATATGCTAAATGCCAAGCTATTGCTTCACCTTCTCGATCAGGGTCCGTTGCAAGATATATCTTTTTTGCATTTTTAGCATCTTTTTTTAAGCTATTTATAAGTGAAGCTTTTCCACGTATATTAATGTATTGTGGTTCAAAATCATTTTCTATATCTATTCCCATTTTTGATTTTGGAAGGTCTCTTATATGTCCCATAGAAGCATCTACTTTGCTTCTTCCTCCCAAATATTTTTTTATAGTGTTTGCCTTTGCTGGTGACTCCACTATTACAAGTTTGTCTATCATCGACTCTCTCCTATTTTAATATTTTCTTTATTTCATCATATATTTTTTCTTCTACATCTTTTGGAGCTTTAGTACTTGCAATTCTTCCCATCTCCTCAAGTTTGTTTTTATCATCTATAATCTCTTCTATTTCCTTTGAAAGAATCTCCCCATTTACATCTTCATTCTTGATAATTTTTGCTGCACCTATCTTTTTTAATATATATGCATTATCTATCTGTCTGTTTGCAGAAAAAGATGGTAATGGAATAAAAATCGCTGGCTTACCAACTATTGAGATTTCAGTAATTGTCATTGCTCCACTTCTACATACAAGAAGGTCTGCTATATTCATAAAATCTTCCATATTGTATATATATGGTACTGGCTTTACATTTTTTATATTTGATATATTTATACCGCTTGATTCCAAATTTTCTCTTACTATATCATATTGTTTTGTTCCTGTAGCCCAAATAATTTGATAATTTTCATTTTTATAATTTTTTATAAGGTCTACTATAGATTCATTTATCTTTTGTGCTCCTTGACTTCCTCCAAACACAAGTACTATTGGTAAATCTGTCTTAACTCCTATAGATTTAAGTGCATCATATTTTTTTATATATGGCACTTTTACTTTTTTTATTTTAGTTGGAGTACCAGTCCAAACTACAGACTTTGCTCCTTTTAGTTTATTTTTTGTTTCTTCAAATCCAAGTAAAATCTTATCAACTTTTTTTGAAAACATCTTTACTGCTTTTCCCGGATATGCATTACTCTCATGTAATACTGTTGGTATCTTTTTTGCTGTAGCAACTGAAAAAACAGGAAAGCATATATATCCTCCTGTGCCTATCACAACATCAGGTTTGAATTCATCTATTATTTTTTTGACATCGCCTTTACTTTTCAAAGTCGATAGAATATGTGAAATATTTTGTGCTGATAACTCTTTTTTGAAACCATATGCATCAATAGTTTTTAAATCATATCCTGCCCTTGGTACTAAATCATTCTCAAGTCCCCTGTTTGTACCAATAAAAATAATTTCAGAATCTGGTTCTTTTTCTTTAATTTTATTTGCAATTGCAATTCCTGGATTTATGTGTCCTCCAGTACCTGCAGCTGATATTATAACTCTCACTTTACCTTAAGTAACCCCCTACGCTTTTTCTTCGCCTTTTTCTTTTCTATTTTTTGAAACAGAAAGTAAGAAACCAACTCCCATAAGATTTGCTATCATTCCTGTTCCTCCATAACTAAAAAATGGAAGAAGTATTCCAGTAACTGGAAGTGTATTGGTAACAACAGCAATATTCCATGCTGCTTCTACTCCTATTAATATAGTTATACCTGCAGCTATCAGTGTCCCTGCCAAATCATTAGATCTTTTTGCTATAATTAAACCTCTCCATACAAAAAGTATAAAAAGTAAAATTATAAGTATACATCCCAAAAATCCGTATTCTTCTGCAAATATAGCAAATATAAAGTCATTTTGTGCTTCAGGTAGATAAGAATACTTTTGTATACTCTGTCCAGGCCCAACTCCAAATGCATTTCCAGATGCTATTGCATATAAACTCTGATTAATTTGCCATCCATTTCCAGTAATATCCGCACCTTCTAAGTTTTTCCATGTATCTATTCTTGATCCTCTGAAGCCTTCACTTTGTTTTTTGGAAAAAAACAAATACGTAAAACCTGCAATTCCAGCCAATCCTGCACCACCAAGAAAGTTTTTAATGCCGACACCTGCTATAAACATTTGAACCACTATTATAAAGCAAATAAGTAGTGTCGCACTTAGATGATTTTGTAGGATAAATATAGAAACAAAAATAGGTATAATAAATAAACATGGATACATAAAGCCCGATTTAAAACTATTTATTTTACCTTTTTCCTTTATATCTTGAAGTAAGAATGCATAAAAAAGTATAATAAATATTTTTGAAAATTCTGAGGGTTGAAATGACAAAGATCCTAAACTCAACCATCTTCTAGCACCTTTTGCCGCAACACCTGCAATGCCTGTATATACTAGTACAGTTATAGTTCCTATGTAAATAATCCACTTAAATACTTTCACTCTTCCAATAATTCTATAATCAAAAAGTGATATTATCAGCATCATTCCAACACCTATAGAGATGTTTTTTAGTTGACTTACTACATAACTATAATTATTTCCTTCTTCTTCAAACGAAATTGGCCCACTTGCAGACACAAGTATAATTAGTCCACAAATAAGCAATATTGTAATCATTACTATAAGTGGTCCATCCATTTTTCCTTTTAAAATTATACCATTCTTCTTTGGTTTATTTGACATATCTACATCCTTTGTAGTTTTATTTTATGCAAAAAGTACAGTTATCATGCTCATAACAAAGGTAATAAGTGAAAACACAGCAACAATCTTATTTTCTCTCCACCCACTAAGTTCTAAATGATGGTGAAGGGGTGCCATTTTCAACACTCTTTTTCCCGTTTTTTTAAAATATAAAACTTGAATAATATCTGAAAGTGTTTCAATAATTGGTATTATCGCTATTACAACTAATATAAATGGTTCTTTCATAAAAACTGCTATTGTTGAAATAACTCCACCTAAAAGAAGTGATCCAGTATCTCCCATCATAACTTTTGCTTTGTAAAAATTATATATTAAAAATCCCATGCATGACCCTGCAGATATCATTGCAAAGATAGCTGCTGGTTCATATTTTATCATATCTTTCTTCATTGCAAATATCGCAATTGCCACGCACATTATTGTGCTTACCGATGCAGCCAAACCATCTATTCCATCCGTAAGATTTACAGCATTTGTACTTCCTACTAATACAAATATTGTAAAAATCACATAAATTACCATTGGCAAATTAATTTCTTGATTTGTAAATGGTACTGTGACTCCAGTCCCAACCCCAAAAACCTTTTGAAGTACAAATATATATATGCAAGAAATAATAATAAGTCCAAGCATTTTGTGTGATGGTTTTAGTCCATCTGTATTTTTCATGACTACTTTTTTGTAATCATCTATAAATCCTATAAAACCATATCCTATTGATACAAGTGCTATAGTTATCATTTGCAAACGTGACTCCATACTTTTTGTGAGAAAACAGTATACAATCATAAAAATAGTCATTGTAATAATTAATATAATACCTCCCATTGTAGGGGTACCCTTTTTTCTCAAATGAGCTCTTGGGCCATCTAGTCTTTCGCTTTGATCTACGTTATATTTTTTTAGTACTGGTATAGCAATTTTTCCTAATACCGCGGATACAATAAATGCCAGAACTAAATATATAAGTTTATTAATCATCTTTCTTTTCTCCTAGAATCTCCTTTACTATCTTTCTTTCATCAAGAGGATATTTTTTCCCTTTTATCTCCTGTGTAACCTCATGGCCTTTTCCAGCAAGTATCACCAGATCTCTCTTTCCTTCAAGCTCTAATGCTTTTTTAATAGCTTCCTTTCTATTTATTATTATTTCATATTTTCCTTTTGTCTTTTTTATGCCCTCCTCTATTTGTAAAACAATTTTTTCAGGTTCTTCAGTCCTTGGATTGTCTGTAGTAATGATAGTGTAATCAGCAAGTCTTCCTGCAACCTCACCCATCTTTGGTCTTTTAGCACTATCTCTGTCTCCGCCACATCCAAATACACATATAACTTTTCCTGCAGTGTATGCTTTTGCAGATCCAAGTATATTTTCTAAGCTTTCTGCCGTATGTGCATAATCAATCATTACTGCCTGACCTTTACCATTTGGTACAAGCTCATTTCTTCCAGGTACTACAACCTCAAGTAAAGCATCTTTTATCTTTTCTGAATCAATTCCTAAAGATGTAGCAAGTGATATAGCTGCTAAACTATTGTACACGCTATATCTTCCTGGTATATTTACCTTTATTCTTTCATTTTTATTATTTAATCTAACTCTATAATCAACACTAACATTTGTAATTGTAATGTCTTTTGCTATAAGATTTGATTCATTGTCAATCGAATAAGTGAATATATCACATTCTGGTGCACCTTTTTTTATTTTTGTACATTTAAAATCATCTGCGTTAACAAATCCTTTTTTGGTCATCTGGAAAAGCATCAACTTTGACTCAAAGTACTCTTGCATATCTTTATGTTCTTTTTCACTTATATGGTCTTCATATAAATTTGTAAATATAGCGTAATCAAATTCAGAACCATATACTCTATCTAATTTTAAGCTTTGAGAAGATACCTCCATCACGACATAATCACATTTTTCTCTTGCCATTTTATAAAATAAATACTGAAGTTCAACACTTTCTGGTGTAGTTCTACTACTATTTCCTAGGCATTCCTCACCTATATAATTTGCTATTGTACCTATAAGGCCAACCTTATGTCCTGCCTTTTCAAGTATAGCTTTAATCATATATGTAGTTGTTGTTTTTCCTTTAGTTCCAGTAACTCCTATCAATTTGAATTTTCTTGATGGATGTCCAAAGAAATTGCAAGACATTATAGCTAAAGCTTTTCTAGTATCCTTTGTAATGATTACTGTGATACTCTTATCAATATTAATTTTTTTCAAATCTGCATCAAGGTCAAGCATTACAGCTACTGCACCATTTTTTATCGCTTCTTCTACAAAATCATGTCCATCATAGTCATATCCTTTTATTGCAACAAATAAAGAATCTTTAATGGCTTTCTTAGAATTTGCTTCAACCATCTTAATATCTAGTTCTAGATTGCCCTTAACTTTATAATCCTTTATTCCTTCTAATAAATTTTCAAGTTTCATTTCGCTTTTTATGATTATATTTTATAATCATAACTCCTAACTTAACAAATATTTAGATTTTAAGGAATCTATAACCTTTTTTACCCATATTCACCCCATTATGATAAAGTATTATATAATAAAAAAGAAGGTATTTCAACCTTCAATTTTTTCTTTAAAATGTATAATCATTACCTAAATTCTACTTAAGATAATATCTGCCATTTCTCCTACATTTTTCATTCCAGTTACTTCACCCATTGTAAATTTCATTCCAAATTTTTCTTCTACTGCTACTATAAGATTTATATGCTCTAGACTATCCCACTCTTCAATATCATTTGCTGTAGTGGTGTCACTTACTGTAATTTTGTCATCATCAAAAAAATCTCTAAAGACTTCGTTTAATTCTTTAAATAATTCTTCTCTTGTCATAAATTAATCCTCCACTTTTATAAATTTATTTTTATTTTTATAGTTTTCTACCTTAAGTGTCCAAACAGTATTACCTTTGTCATCCTCAGATATTTTTTCAAATCCATGATCTTTGTAAAATTCTTTCACCATGTTATTCTTAGCAGTTGGATAATAATATCCATTTATGGTAGAAATATTAAGCATTTTTGCTTTTTCTACAAGAGTATCCATCATTGCAAATTCCATATCTCTTTTAAGTACTCTACAGCTCATTAACCATAAATCAATATCTAAATTGTCTCCCTTTTTGTTTCCAATAACTACAGATACCACTCCGTTATCACCAAATTTATCTTCTAATTTTCCATATATATCAATATAATTATCATTTTTTGATATTTCTTTTATTTCACTTTGAGTGTATCTTTTGGTAGTAAGATTAAATTGGTTACTCTTATTGGTAAGTTGTGAGATTCTTGACATATATAATTCTGAAAATGGTTTTATTTCTGCTTTCATTTCAAGTGATTCTAAATAATCATCATAACTCGAAAATGTCATCATGGCATTATTTCTTTCTGCATTTTCCTTATACATCTTTGACTTTTCTAAATCATCACTTGAAATCTTAGTAACTTCAAAAAATCCTGATTTATCAATTATCTTTATATATTCTTCTGGTACAGTTATTTCTGGTACAGTAGCTCCCTTCACTTGCTGTCTTATTATTTCTCTCTCTGCTGGATTATCATCCACAAAAACAAGACTATCAACACCAAGATTAAGTTCATTTGCAATGTCTACTAAATTTTTTGATTTTGGATCCCAATTTGCCTTAATTGAAATAAAATCTTCTGGTTTTAGTACTCCCTCAGCATGATTTAATCCAGCAATCGCATTTTCGTAATCATTTTTACTATCTATATTTAATATAATTCCAAGATTTTTGTATTCCTTTAAGTACGCTTGAAACTCTGAATAGCTCTCTCCAATTGCAACTTCTGGTCCAATAGCTAAATTTTCCACACCATCATCGCCAACTATTCCTCCCCAAAGAGTATTATCTAAATCAAGTACAAATCCTTTTTTATTTTTACCAAAAATTGCTTTTATTATGTTAGATACGTTAAATGCAAGATATGGAATAGCAAGAACATCCATGGCATATTTATACATATACCAATAGAATTCATTTGACCATTTGTCTAGTCCATAACTACTTGAAATATAATTAATATCACATATATAAAAATCGTCATGTTTTTCTGCATATTCATAAAATTTAAGATTTAACCTTGTGATATAATTTACTCTTCCATAATGACTTGAAGCATCTTTATTTCCAAGGAGTCTGTAAAATGGATATTCAAAATTATTTTGAATAATTGGACAGTTATATTTACTTTTTAGACTTTCCCAAATTCCTTCAAATTTTTTGTACTCACTATCTAGCAATTCTTCCACATTTTCCAAACTATCTGTGATTTTTGGATACACATTTATATTTCTATTTGTAGTGTATACATATATGATATCTGGTGCAAATTCATCTAATTCGGGATTTTCAAACATAGCATCTTCATAGAATTTATTGTACTCAGATTCATAAAATGTAGGCCTGATACCCTGATTTAATAAAAAGATTTCTAATAACTGCTTTACATCTCCTGTCGTAGAGCCTCCAAGAATTGCAATTTTTTTATCCAAAAAATCTATGTCTTCTTCTAAAAGTGTCTTTTTTATAGCTTTTTTCTTTTTTATTAAATATTCTGCATCAAAAGGATATTCAAGTTCTCTCATATAAACCTCCACTATCATATACTATAACATATCATATATTTGGCAAAGATTCAACGCTTAAGTAAATAACAATTTACTTTCTCTTCATATTATTGTACAATGATTCTAGTGAGGTTTATATGGACTTATTACAAGAAACAAATTTTATAATGCAAAAATATCATATTTTTCCAAACAAGAAGTATGGTCAAAATTTTTTAATAAATGAAAATATTATTGATGAAATTGTGGAAAGAAGTGAAATATCAAATGAAGACTTAGTTTTTGAAATTGGACCAGGTCTTGGAAATCTTACAAAAAAACTTCTTGAAAAAGCAGGCAAAGTTATTGCTATTGAAATAGATAAGAATCTTTTGCCTTTATTAGAAGAAAGATTTTCACTTTATAAAAGCTTTTCTCTTATAAATGAAGATGTTTTAAAGATAGATTTTAATGGTATCATAGAACAAAATAAAAGCTTTAAAAAATTTAAAGTTGTTGCAAACTTACCATATTATATTACCACTCCTATAACTATGAAGCTTTTGGAAGAGAAAACATCTCTTGATAGTATTACTATAATGGTTCAAAAAGAAGTAGCTGAACGACTTACTGCTCTTGATACTTATAAAAAAAATGCCGATATTGGCGCTATTTCTTATGCAGTTTCATATTATTGTAATTCAGAAATAATTATTGACGTTTTAAAAGAAAACTTTTATCCTATACCACAAGTTGACTCTAGTGTAATAAAACTTGATATTTTAAAAGATCCAAAGGTAAGTGTATCAGATGAAAAACTTTTCTTTAATATTATTAAATCAAGCTTTATGCAAAAAAGAAAAACCCTTTTGAACTCACTATCAAATGCTAATATTGGTTCTAAAGAGTTTTTAAGTGAAATGCTATTAAATATAAACTTAAAATCAAGTGTTAGGCCTGAAGAACTTACTCTTCAAGACTTTGCAAATATTTCAAATTATATTAGTAAACTTTAAAATCTTATAATTTCGTTGTATGTCCTTACTATATATTGATCTGTCATTCCGGCCAAATAATCTATGATTGCCCTATAATAATCTTCTGGGTTTTTCAAATCATAGATTTTTTTATTATCTAATTTTTCATCACTTTCAAATTCTTGAATTGTATATTTTTCAAGCCAATCACTGAATGCTTCTGAAAGTACAGGATAATATCTTTTCATCTTCTTTAAATTCTTTATAGTATTTACTCCACCATATTCTTTCTTTAATGTATAATAAATCTCATTCATTAGTACTCTAAAATATCTTATTGTAGGCTGAAT
>CAYYBL010000020.1:0-10539 GCA_964470175.1 uncultured Lachnospiraceae bacterium
AGGGGTCACCAAACAGCCTTATACGAGCTCGTGTGAGACAGAAACTTATCAGATAAGACTGATAAGTTTTTTTATTTGATAGGAATTATCAAGGAGATTATTTTATGGAATTATGGAAAATATATGATAATAATATGTTTATGAAAAACAGATGGGAATTTGTTAGAGATGATATACTTGAAAATATAAAAAATAATTGTGATAGAGATGGAGAATAAAATTATGGATTTAGAAAAAGAAATTGAAGATATTAAACAAAGAAACAAGAGAGTAGAGTTAGATAAGGCATGGGAAACTAGTTGGACTAGAAAAATATGTATAGTAGTTTTAACATACATTGTAGTTATTACTTATTCATATTTAATAAGAAGTTTTAATAATATTGCACTAAGTTCTTTAGTTCCTGTAATAGGCTTTTTGCTATCAACATTATCATTAAAAATAGTTAGAAAAATATGGGAGAAAAAAAGAAAATAGAAGAAATTAAAAATATATAAAGAAGGCTATTCATCAGAAGATGGCCTTCTTTTTTTACGCAAAAACCAAACAAATGTGTTGACAAAAGATTAAAATGTGATATAATTCTTTTACGAACAAAAATTCGCATATATGGAGGTAAGTATGATTACAAATTTACATATTAAAAATATTGGGATTATTGATGAAATTACACTTGATCTATATGAAGGATTTAATGTTATTACAGGTGAAACAGGTGCTGGAAAAACGTTACTTGTAGGATCACTTCAAATTTTAGCTGGGGGAAGATTTTCAAAAGATATGATAAGGACAGGAGAGACAAATTCATTTATAGAAGCTAGTATATTTCTTCCAAATAAAGGGTTTGAAGAAGACCAAGTAATTGTGTCTAGAGAGATAAATATAAATGGTAAAAATATTTGTAAAATAAATGGTAGATTGGTTACTGTTGCAGATCTTAGAAAGTTTATGAGTAATATTATCGACATACATAGCCAAAATGATAATCAATCAATATTAGATAGAGAGACTCACATTGAGTATTTAGATGAGTATATTGGAAAAGATATATTTGAATTGTCTACAAAATATAAAGAGTTGTATGAAAGATATTTAAAAATAAATCAAGATTTAAAGAGCAATTATGGAGATGACATGGAAAAAAGAAGACAGCTAGATTTATTAAATTATCAAGCAAATGAAATAGAAAATGCATCTCTTAAAGAAGGCGAGGAAGAAGAACTAGAAGAAAAAAGAAAAATGTATATATCTTCAGAAAAGATATTTACTTCACTTGAAGAAGCTGGAGAGTCACTTAGTGATCAGACAATTGATGCAATCAATTATGCAATTAAGTCTATGCAGAAAATAGAAGAATTTAGTAGTGAGTATGGAGAAATAATTCAAAGATTAAAAGATGCTTACTATGAAATACAAGAAGCTTCTAGAGATATATCTTCATTAAGTAGTGATCTTGAATTTGACGAGGAAAGTCAAAATTATGTAGAAGAAAGACTTGATTTGATAAAAAGCTTAGAAAGAAAATATGGAAATAATATATCAGAAGTTCTTGATTATCAAAAAAAGGTTACTGGGGAAATATATGATATTCAAAATATGGAAGAGTATATCAATACTTTAAAAAAAGAAAAAAATGACTTAATGAATAAAATGTTTGAATTATCAATTGAGATGAATTTTATCAGGATTCAATATGCTAAAGAGCTTTCTGATAAGATTAATAAAGAATTATCAGAGCTTGAAATGAAAAATGCAAGGTTTATCGTAAATGTTAAATTTGATGAAGATAAGAAATTTGCTAAAAATGGTTTAGATGAAGTTGAATTTTTCATTACTACAAACATTGGTGAAGAATTAAAGCCATTAGTAAAAATAGCATCAGGTGGAGAAATGTCAAGAATCATGCTAGCAATAAAAAATGTTTTAGCAAATATTGATAAGGTACCGATAATCATCTTTGATGAAATAGATACAGGGATTAGTGGAGTAGCTGCAAATGTTACTGGAGACAAAATGAAACAAATATCTAGATTTCATCAAGTAATTTGCGTGACTCATTTGGCATCTATTGCAGCAAGAGGAGATTATAATTATTTTGTTTCAAAAGAAGTTGCTTATGAAAAAACAAGGACAACCATAAAAAGATTAAATGAAGAAGAATTATTAAAAGAAATTGCCAGAATTTCAACAGGTACAGTAAATGATACTTCAATAAAACATGCTTACGAATTAAGGAAAAACAGGACTTTTGGGATTTGTGCATGAAAGTGAAATTATAAAAAGCTTGAAATATGTGGGATTTCGATGATATAATGTATGCAGGTTATTTTTGCTACAAACATTGAAGGGAGGGACTCACGATGATGCATATCAGAATGAAGATGATTCGTCGGATGATGACGAAAGTTTTCATTGGTATTATTGTTGTTACTGGAATGATTGTCGTGACGGCTGTACTTCATATTTGTGCAGTTCAGAACGGTAAAGTAGAAAATCCTCAGTTTACAAATGGGGATTTGAAGGTGATCATGATAGATGTAGGGCAAGGAGATAGTTTTTTATTTTTACAAGATGATAAAGCAATGCTAGTAGATGCAGGACCAGTATTTTATGCTTTTTCTGCTCAAAAGGCACTTGAAAAATATCATGTAAAAAAATTAGATTATATAGTTCTTACACATTATCATCAAGATCACGCTGCTGGATTATTTAGTATCTTATTTAGTACACGGGTAGATAAAATATACGTAACGGATATGTCAACAGGGCACCAAAATTTTGAGGATACATGTTTTTACCTTTTGGTCTATAATTACATGAATTTTGTTGATAGTCTTACTTCTAGAGATATAGTTACTCTTGCTAAAGAAAATGGAAAGTTTAAAGATTTTACATTTTCTAAATCATCAGTACACTTTTTATCTCCAATAAAAGATGCATATGATATAACCAACAACTATTCGTTGTGTTTTAAAATGACTTACGGTAAAATTGATTTCCTTATGACAGGAGATATTCAATCTGAAGTTGAGGAAGAACTCCTCGAAAGTGGAGAGAATTTATCTTGTGAAATTTATAAGGCTGCTCATCATGGAAGTAACACATCCAATACAGAAAGTTTTATTGATAGGATAAATCCAAAATTCGTTCTTATTTCTTCGAGTAATGGCAAACACAATATGTTTGGACATCCAACACAAAGATTTGTGGATTTCTTAAAAGGCCGAGGTATAAAGGTCTTAAGAACTGATGAAAGAGGGACGGTTACCATTTATACGAATGGTGAGATGATATTCTATTATCCGTTTCAATTAGGAGACTATAGGTCTGGTAAAGAAGTTGTAAAGTCAAAATGTTAATATCGATGAAGCAGAATAACCTTTGACAATCTCCCCCAAGACTTAGGGGGAGGTTTGTATTTAAAGGATAAGGATTGTTTATGATTTTTAAAGAACTAGATAGTTGTACTTTATGTCCAAGAAATTGTAGAGTGAACAGAAATGATGGAAAGAATGGATTTTGCAAAGCAGGAAAAAACGTAAAAATAGCACTTGCTGATTTACATTTTTTTGAAGAACCATGCATAAGTGGAAAAGATGGATCAGGTACAGTTTTCTTTACAGGATGCAATTTAAAATGTGTGTTTTGTCAAAATTATGAAGTAAGTCAAAACTATAAAGGTAGAGAAAATTCGATAGAAGATCTTGCAGATACATTTATTTCTTTGCAAAATAAAGGGGCTAATAATATTAACTTAGTTACAGGATTTATGTACGTACCTCAAATAAAAGAGGCAGTTAATATAGCACGTAAAAAAGGATTATCTGTACCCATAGTATATAACTCTAGTGGGTATGAGTCCATTCAGACAATAAAGCTATTAGATGGAGTCGTAGATATATATTTGCCAGATTTTAAATATTATTACAATGAATTAGGTAAAAAATTTTCTAAAGTGGAAGATTATTTTGAAATAGCGACAAGTAGCATAGAAGAAATGTATAGGCAAGTTGGAGTTCCACAATTTGATTCAAATGGAATGATAAAAAAAGGTCTAATAATAAGACATTTAGTTTTACCAGGAAATATTGATAATAGTAAAAAAGTACTTAGCTGGATTAAAAATAATATAAATAGTGAAGTTTATGTAAGTGTGATGGCTCAGTATTTTCCGACTCATATTGCTAAAGAAGACATAAGCTATGGTCTAAATAGAAAACTAAGTATAGAAGAATATAATGATATAGAAGAGTATGTGTTTAAACTTAACTTAAATGGATTTATTCAGGACTTAGAAGATGACGAAGAAAAGTATGTACCCAATTTCCTATAATATAAAAGATGTGTGGCCAATTAAAACCACACAACAAAGTTATTATATTACATTTCTTAGAAAAAAGCAAGTGTAACAAAATATAGGAAAAATGAAGAAAAAACAAGATAATTAAAGAAAATCAAAATAATGAGAGATAAGAGCTACTAAGCATGGATGATTGGTATTGTGCAAATCATACAAAGGTGCTAAAATAAATATAAGTAAAAATTAATATTTAATTTTCCCTGCGTAGTGCGTGTAGAACAGAATTTTTAGAACCTACAAAGTTTTGGATACGGGAGACAAATCTCTTGATATGGCGTGTATGCTGACATTTATGTGAGAAACCCAGGAGTATTGAGGACGTCACCCACCTGTATATATACAGGTCCATAAAAATTCTCTTGACTTACGGCTAATGTGGGGTTTTTATTTTTTGGAGGAAAAAATTATAAATATCAAAGAAGTTTTAGATAAAGGAAAAAAAATATTAGATGAAAAAAACATAGATGAGAGTGGCATGAAGGTAAGAATGCTACTTTCATATTTACTTGGTGTTTCAAAAGAGTACGTGATGGTACACATAGATAGTGATGTGGATAAAAAAGTAGAAGACCTATTTTTTGAAAATATAGAGAAAATAGGTAAGGGATACCCTATCCAATACATCACTAAAAGTCAGGCTTTTATGGACATTGATTTTTATGTGGATGAAAATGTGCTTATCACACAGCCAGACACAGAAACACTTGTATATAAAGCACTTGAACTCATTAAAGATAAATCAGATATGAAGATACTTGATTTATGTACAGGAAGTGGTGCAATTGTGGTATCTTTGGCAAATAAAAATAAAAATCAAAAATATTTTGCATCAGATATTAGTGATAAGGCACTAGATGTTGCAAAGAAAAATGCAAAAAGGGTAGGTGTGGATATAGTATTTATAAAATCTGATTTATTTAAAAATATTAAAAATCAAAAGTTTGACCTTATAGTGTCAAATCCACCATATATAGAAAGCAAAACTATAAATACGCTTGCAAAAGAGGTTCAAATGGAGCCTATGATTGCACTTGATGGAGGAGAAGATGGACTTGATTTTTATAGAAAAATTATAGCAGAAGGTAAGAATTATTTGAACGAAAACGGAGTACTCCTTCTTGAAATAGGGTATAATCAAAAAGAGAGTGTAGAAAGATTATTTGTAGATAATGGCTATAAAAACGTAGAGTGCATAAAAGATTTAGGAAATAATGATAGAGTTATGAAAGGAAATATATAGTATGTCTTTTTCATTTGAAATAAAAAAAGATTTAAGTAATATAAATAATTTCAAAGATAAAAGAAGTATAGAATGTGAGCTTTTTGGATTTCTTATTACTGGAAATACAGTAAAAAATGAAGACCATTATAGGTATTCAACAGAGAATGAATTTATAATAGAAAGACTTTATAAAATTCTTTTTAATCTTGGATATGATTATGAGCCAGAGATAGATGGCAAAATGTATATTGCAAGGATTTCTAAAAAAGTAGATGAGATTCTAAAATTTAAGAATGAGCTAAAAGAAAGTGAAGAAAAAGCAGTTGTAAGAGGTGCTTTTTTAGGAGCAGGAAATATTGAAAACCCAGAAATTGGATATCATGTAGATATTTCTTTTTATGAAATTAATAATTGCAATTTTCTATTAAATCTATGTAAGAAATATAATATTCATTTTAAAACTATGCAAAACAAAGGAAGATATAGACTTTATTTGAAAGACTCGGAGGAAATTTCAAGATTTTTAGCACTTATAGAATCACATAAAGGCGTACTTGCATTTGAAGATATTAGACTTACAAAAGAAATTAAAAACAACGTAAATCGCAAAGTAAACTGTGAAACTTCAAACTTAAACAAGACTATAAATGCATCTATTGACCAAATAAATGATATAAAGCTAATAAAAAAATTAAAAAAATTTGATAAGCTTTCAGACGAGTTACAAAAAATAGCAAACTTAAGACTAGAAAATCCAGATGCTAGCCTAAAGGCTTTGGGAGAACTTTTAGATGAGCCAGTCGGAAAATCTGGGGTGAGTCATAGACTTAAAAAAATTCATGATTATGCAGAAGAATTGAGAAAAGGAAAATAAAATTGAAAGAACTTGGAATTTATGTTCATATACCATTTTGTAAAAAGAAGTGTAAATATTGTGATTTTACTTCTTTTTGTTTAGATGAGAAAAAAATTGAAAAATACTTTGAAGTGCTTGAAAGAGAAATAGAAAAATTCGAAGTAGATGAGAACTACAAGGTTTCAACAGTATATTTTGGAGGAGGTACACCATCTTATCCAAATGAAAAATATATTGTAAGCATATACAATAAGCTAATAGAAAAGTTTGGTATGGCGAGTGTTGAGTCGACTATAGAAGTAAATCCAGGAACCATCACGCCTGAAAAACTAAATAGTTATAAGAAAGTGGGATTTAATAGACTAAGTATAGGACTACAAAGTACAAACGAAAGACTTCTAAAGCTAATTGGTAGGATACATACATATGATGATTTATTGGAAACTTATAGTTTGGCACAAAAAGCTCAGTTTGAAAATATAAATGTGGATCTTATGCTTGCACTTCCAACTCAGACAATGGAAGAACTTGTGGATTCTCTTGAAAAAGTAATTAAAATAAATCCAAATCATATTTCACTATATTCATTAATTTTAGAAGATGGTACAGATCTTAAAAAACAAGTAGATAGCGGCATGCTAATGCTTCCAGATGAAAAAACAGAACGAGAAATGTACTGGAAGACTAAAGATATATTAGAGAAAAATGGATATATTCATTATGAGATATCTAATTTTGCAAAAAGAGGTTTTGAATCAAAACATAATATGAATTGTTGGAATCAAGAAGAATACATTGGATTTGGACTTGCAGCTCATTCATATTATAAAAATAAAAGATTTTCAAATACCTCAAATTTTGAAGATTATATATCTGAAAAAAATAAAGTAGAGATTCATGAAATTCAAAAAGAGAAAATTGATATAGCAAAGGAATATATGATGCTTGGACTTAGGAAGATAGACGGCATAAGTATTTCTGAGTTTGAAAAAAAGTTTAATGTAAATCCACTATTTTATTTTAGATTTGAGCTTGAAGATTTAACAAAAAAAGGCCTTATTGAAATAGATTTAGACAGTATAAAACTTACTGATAAAGGCATTGATTTAGCCAATATTGTGTTTGAAGAATTTATATAAATTTTGCTTGACAAACGATAAATTAAGTTATATTATATTAGCAGTCAAAAGTTAAGATTGCTAAAAGAGGTAATATAATGAAAGAAAAATTAGATAATAGGAAAAAGAAGATATTACAAGCAATTATTGAAGAGTATGTTGACACTGCAGAGCCAGTAAGTTCTGGAAATCTTGTGAAAGAGCTTGATTGTAGTAGTGCTACTATCAGAAATGATATGGCAGAGCTTGAAAAATTAGGACTTATAGAAAAGACTCATACATCATCTGGAAGGGTACCTTCACAAAAAGGTTATAGATATTATGTGGATGAACTTGTTAGAGATGATAGGCTTACAAAAAAAGAAATGGAAATCATAAGAGATAGATTAGAGACAGAGGTAAATAGTCTAGAAGAGCTTACCAAGATTGCGACAAATACTTTGTCAGAGATGACACATTATACAGCGATTACCATTTCACCTGATCTTGAAAATCACAATATTATAGATATTAAATTTCTTCTTCTTGGTACTAGAGTGCTTATGGCTGTTATTATGACAGATTCAGGAATCATTAGAGAGTCAGTCATAAAATTTGATGAAGACCTTACTCAAAAACAAGTTGATGATCTTACATCATTATTTAAGAGTAAGCTTGTTGGAAAGCCACTTGAGATTATTTCTGGACCACTTGAAGAGTACATTATGGAAGAGATAAAGACAGGCATTGAAATTATAAAGAAAATTATAGATGAGATAAATAAAATCATTTTAAATTCAAAGCAAGTATATTTAGATGGAGCAAATAAAGTTACCGAGATACCTGAGTTTAAGAAGACAGATATTGCAAAAGACTTTTTAAATGTTCTGGATGAAAAAGAAGACATTGTTGCAAACATTTTAAATACTGGTGAAGCAGATGATATAAATATTTATATAGGAAGTGAATCCGATAAAGAAGAGTTAAAAAATTTCAGTATTGTTACCTTTAATCATATAGTAGAGGGTAAAGATATTGGTACAATAGGTATTATAGGCCCTACAAGAATGGACTATTCAAAAGTAATTTCTGTAATGAAATATATTAGTAAGAAATTAAATGATGAGCATAAAAAAGGAAAGATATAAAGAAAGTGAGGACTTTGACTTGATTATTAACGAAGAAGATATGAATGAAGAAAATAATGATTCATCAGAGGAAAAAAATGTAGATGAAGTAGTACAAGAAATAAAAGAAAAATCAGATGAAAAAGATTTTAAAGCAGAGTATGATGAACTAAATGATAGATTTATGAGACTTTATGCAGAATTTGAAAATTACAAAAAGAGGACTCAAAAAGATAAAGAAAGAATCTTTAATATAGTTACTGGAGATGTTGTAATGTCAATGCTTCCTGTTATGGACAACTTAGAAAAGGCAGCTGATGCAAAGACAGAAGATACAGGATATCAAGATGGTATAAAACTAGTAGCAAAGCAGTTTGCGGATGCATTAAAGACTCTTGGACTTGAAGAAATAGAAACTGTAGGAAAGACTTTTGATCCAGAACTTCACGAGGCAGTAAGTCATGTAGATGATGATACAAAAGGTGAAGGAGAAATAGTTGAGGAGTACAGAAAAGGCTACAAGATAGGCTCAAGAGTAATTAGACATTCAATGGTTATAGTTGCAAATTAGTTATTTAATTTATGATTTTTAATCATAATTTATATAAAAAACAAAAGATAAGCAAAATAAATTTAAATTTGAAAAAAGAGTTTTATTAATAATAAAATTACTTTATGTTTAAGGAGGATTTCAAATGGGAAAAATCATTGGTATTGATTTAGGAACTACAAACTCTTGCGTTGCTGTAATGGAAGGTGGAGAGCCAGTAGTTATTCCAAATGCAGAAGGAAATAGAACAACACCTTCTGTAGTAGCTTTCTCAAAAAATGGAGAAAGATTAGTAGGACAAATAGCAAAACGTCAAGCTGTTACAAACCCAGATAATACTGTTATTTCTATAAAAAGAAAAATGGGAACAAGTGAAAAAATTAAAATTGAAGGAGATTCATTCTCACCACAAGAAATTTCAGCAATGATACTTCAAAAACTAAAAACAGATGCTGAAAATTATCTTGGATCAAAAGTTACACAAGCTGTTATCACAGTTCCAGCATATTTTAGCGATAGCCAAAGACAAGCTACAAAAGATGCAGGAAGAATTGCAGGACTTGAAGTTCTTAGAATTATCAACGAGCCTACAGCAGCTTCACTTGCTTATGGTATGGACAAAGAGCAAGATCAAAAAATATTAATCTATGACCTAGGTGGTGGTACATTTGATGTATCTATACTAGATATAGGTGATGGAGTATTCGAAGTATTAGCTACAAATGGTAATACACATCTTGGCGGTGATGATTTTGATCAAGCAATTATAGATTACTTAGTAGCAGAATTTAAAAAATCTGATGGAATTGACTTATCAAAGGATAAGATGGCAATGCAAAGATTGAAAGAAGCAGCAGAAAAAGCAAAGATAGAGCTTTCAGGAATGCAACAAACACAAATCAATCTTCCATTCATTACAGCTGATAGTGCTGGACCAAAACACTTAGATGTTACTCTTACAAGAGCAAAATTTGAAGAATTGATTTCAAAATTTGTAGAAGCTACAAGAGGACCAGTTGAGCAAGCTATAAAAGATGCAAAAATTAGTGTAAATGATATACACAAAGTTTTATTAGTAGGAGGATCTACTAGAGTTCCTTGTGTACAAGAAATGGTAAAAAGTATTACAGGAAAAGATCCAGATAAAGGTATAAACCCTGATGAATGTGTTGCTATTGGTGCAGCTATCCAAGGTGGTGTTCTTTCTGGAGATGTAAAAGACTTGGTTTTACTTGATGTTACACCATTATCATTAGGTATTGAAACATATGGTTTTCTCAGCTGTTTGTAAGGCCTCCTCAGACAGCCATTTTGCCTTGTTGCATTT
>CAYYBL010000020.1:10549-21020 GCA_964470175.1 uncultured Lachnospiraceae bacterium
TGAAACATATGGTGGAGTATTCACAAAATTAATTGAAAGAAATACTACTATACCTACTAAGAAATCACAAGTATTTTCTACAGCAGCTGATGGACAAACATCTGTTGAAGTACACGTACTTCAAGGTGAAAGAGAAATGGCTGCTTACAATAAGACACTTGGAAGATTCCAACTTACAGGAATTCCACCAGCTCCAAGAGGAGTACCACAAATAGAAGTTACATTTGATATTGATGCAAACGGTATAGTTCACGTCTCTGCAAAAGATCAAGCTACAGGAAATGAGCAAAAGGTTTCAATTACTGCAAGTTCAAATCTTTCTGAAGATGATATCAATGAAGCTATAAAAGATGCTGAAGCTCATGCTGAAGAAGATAAGAAAAAGAAAGATGAAATCGAAGCTAAGAATGAAGCTGAAAGTATTGTATACTCAAGCCAAAACACATTAGATCAATTAGGTGATAAGATAAGCAGTGAAGAAAAAGCAAAGGTTGAAGCTGAAATTGAAAATGTTAAGAAAGCTTTAGATAGTTCAAATATTGAAGAAATAAATGCAGCAAAAGAAAAATTAAAGAATTCATTCTATGAATTATCAGAAAAACTTTATAAGCAAGCTGGAGAACAAGGAGGAGCAAATCCTAATGTAAATACAGAAGCTGGACCAGATGATGCAAAAGAAGGTACAGTATATGATGCTGAATATAAAGTTGAAAACGAAAATGATGATGATAACGAAGATAAATAGTAAATTAAAGGAAGTTTAAAAAACTTCCTTTAATTAAATAGAAAGTTCAAGGAAGAAAAAATGGCTAAAAAAAGAGATTATTATGAAGTGCTTGGAGTAGATAGGAATGCTACTGATGATGATTTGAAGAAGGCTTTTAGAAAGCTTGCAAAAAAATATCATCCAGATGCAAATCCAGATAATAAAGAAGAAGCAGAAAAAAAGTTTAAAGAAGTTAATGAAGCATATGAAGTCCTTTCAGATCCACAAAAAAGGTCTATGTACGATAGATTTGGATTTAATGCACCAGGGAATGGTGGACCAGGAGATGGTGGAGGATTTTATTCTTCATATACATCCGGATTTGATGGATTTTCTGACTTTGGAGATTTTGGCGATTTAGGAGATATTTTTTCATCATTCTTTGGAGGAGGATCATCAAGAAGCAGATCCACAAATAGAGTAAGAAGAGGTGCAGATTTAAAAGTAAGTATTAGTATTACTTTTGAAGAGGCATTTAGTGGTGTGCAAAAAGAAATCAGTATTAATAGAAATGAAAAGTGTTCATCTTGTTCAGGTACTGGTGCAAAAGCTGGCACTAGAGCAGAAAGATGTTCAGTATGTAATGGAACTGGAAAAATAAGACAAGTTGTGACTACACCATTTGGACAGATGCAAACTGCTAAGACATGTGATACTTGCTCAGGTACAGGAAAAGTAATAAAAGAACCATGTCCAAATTGTAGAGGAAAAGGACAAATAAGAAAAGTAGTAAAGCTTAAGGTGAAGATTCCTGAAGGTATAGATGATGGTCAGACTATAGTTCTTAAAGGCGAAGGTGAACCAGGCTCAAATGGAGGAATAAATGGTGATTTATACATAGTTGTTCGTCTAAAGAAGCACAACATTTATTCAAGAAAGGCAGAGCACGTGTTATGTGATATACCAATCACATTTACACAAGCAACCCTTGGTGCAGACATAAAAATTCCTATGGTAGATGGGACTACTGAAATCTATAAGATTCCTGAAGGTACTCAGACTGGTACGAAGTTTACTATAAGAAATAGAGGATTTAAATCAGTAAATGGAAATTGGAGAGGTGATTTTGTATTTACAGTAATTGTGCAAACTCCGAAAAAACTTACTGCAGAGCAAAGAAGAATTTTGCTTGAACTTTCAAAAACAATGAATGAACAACCACCTGTTAGAAAAAAAGGTATATTTGGATAAAAGTTGAAAAGAGAAGTAAATATTTACTTTTCTTTTTTTATGTAAAAAAAATGTGAATTTGTTGAAAAATATACTTAGTTATGATTAAATGAATTCGTAAATTGTGAATGAGAGGAGAGAATCATATGGGATTTTTTTCAAAATTATTTTCTAAAGAAACTTGCGAATTATGTGCGAAAGAGGTAGGCGCACTTGCTAGAATAAAACTTAAAGATGGCAAATATATTTGTAAGGATTGTCGTAAAAATACAAGTGCTTTCTACAAACCGGAAAAATATACTCTAGAGGAAGTAAAAAAACATATCGAGTATATGAAAAAACAAGATGAGCTTTATCACAAAGAATTTGAGACGTTATCAAAAGATGAAAGAGAAAGATTTGTCCATTTAGGATACTATGGATTAGAATTTGCAGATAAAATAGGAATGTTTGAAGTCATTACTCCAGAAGCAAATAAAAGAAACTACAAAGAATTATTTAGATATGACCAGATTAAAGACTTTGAAATTTATGGCAAAGAAAATATGTCTACTGAACAAAATGCAAAAAAATACAGTGAGACAGGCATAAAGCTTATAATGCGTTGCTCAGATAGTATTGATAGTACAGGTTCTAGTGAAGAAGAGCTTAAGAGAATGCATCCTTATGCTTCAGAAATAATAATTCCTGTGGCTAAAGATGTAGATAATTTAGATGGGGGCTTAGCTAAACATCATTTAAATAGAATTTTTGGTAGAGCAGAAGAAACACTTGCAGGAGCTATTAAAGAAAAATTTACTGGTACAGAACATGAAAGAACTGGATATAAAGCAGGAAATGAGGCTTTGGGAGCACTTGGTAGCTTTGTAAAGGGTAAGGTTACTGGAAATGAAGAAGATCTTGAAGCAGCGAAAGAAAAGATGAAAAATGCTGCAAGTACAGCAATGGACTATATGTCTGAAAATAGGACAAAATATGCAAAAATAGCAGATGAAGTAGAAGTAAGAACTCTTGGAAAAACACTTAGAGAATTTCTATATGAGGAATAATTACTTATAATTATTTAGTAGACTAGCATTAAGAAAATGCTAGTCTTTTTTATTAAAAATCCTTCTATCTATTAGATCCGTAATGCATAGTTCAATTTCTTTTGATATTTACATAACATTGAAAAAATGGCTTAAATATGCTATAATAAAGGTTGTAGGAAGTTGTTTTTTGATGCATCGTGCCACTATGGCACAGAGGGGAGTCATTATGAAGAGACTTTACAATTGTTTATCTCAGCTGCTTTTTTTGGTAGTTGTCGCTGTAGGCACGGTCGTTGTTTTGTATACGTGTATCACAGTTATTACTACTTCTGTAGGCCTGGAAGAGATCAATTCGGAGATTCGCTCCGAACAGGATTATGCAGGCACACTGCAGGGGTATACAGATACCACCAAATTTAATGAGCGGATTGAGGAATTGTTTGAAGAGAGGAGAGAAAAGTATTACGAGAGTGACAACATTCTTGTAAGCAAGTTTTCGACTCAAAGTGCACTGGTGAAGTTTTCACTTTTTATCGTAGCTGTTTTTGTGGTGGTGCTTTTTATCGCCATAGTTATAGTTATGATAATCAATGCGTTGAAGGCGTTTTGGAGATTTCTGGCACGTCCTTTTCGTCGGTAGAGGATCTGAAAGAATGAGAGGTTTTGGCAAACAATAAAAGCCATCATCTCTCTTCTTTTTTTATGAGATAAATATTTATTTTCTTGATTTTTAAATACAAATAATATAAAATGCAAACACTATAGTTTAAGGAGAAGACGTTGGAAATAAAAGGACAAATCGAAGATTTTATATATCAAAACGAAGTAAATAGTTATACAGTTGCTGTAGTTGATGTGGGTGGTGAGCCAATGGTTGCAGTGGGATTTTTACCTTTTGTTTCTGTGGGAGATACCATAAAAGCAGAAGGTAAGATGGTCACACATCAAGACTATGGAGAGCAGTTTAAGATAGAAAAATTCGAAAAGCTTATGCCTGAAGATAAAGTCTCTTTAGAAAGATATCTTGCAAGTGGTACTATAAAAGGGATTGGTCCTGCAACAGCCAAAAAGATTATAGATAAATTCGGTGATGAGACATTAAGTATATTTAAATTTGAGCCAATGAGACTTGCAGAAGTGAAAGGTATTTCAAAGGACAAGGCGTATGATATTGGCGAAGAATTTAATGAAAAATGGGGAGTTTGGCAGATAGTAAGCTTCCTTGAAAAATTTGGAATAAGTGCAGCAAGTAGCAAAAAAGTATATGATAAGCTCGGCATAAATGCTATAGAGAAGATAGAAGATAATCCATATATTTTAGTAGATATAGTATATGGAGTTAATTTTGCAAGTATAGATAAAATTGCAATGCAAATAGGTATACCTATAGATAGTGACTATAGGGTAAGATGTGGAATAAAATATAGTTTGCTTCTTTCAAGCTATAATGGAAATACTTGTGTGGAAAGAGAAAACCTTCTTCAATTTGTACAGGAATTACTTGGAATTGGTATAGAGCAGATAGAGGATAATATAAAAAATCTTGATGTAGCAGGTGAAATACATCTAGTTACTAGAAATGATAAAGAATGGGTATATTTAGAAGAGTTTTATAAGATAGAAAATAATGTCGCACAGAAGCTTATTGCTTTAGATAGATTTAAAAACGTAAAGCATATTGAAAATTTCGATAAAGAAATAAAAAAACATGAAAAAAATATGAATATAGAACTATCAGATAAACAATTTGAAGCGATTAGGCAAATAAATGAAGACAATGTTTGCATCATTACGGGAGGACCGGGTACAGGAAAAACTACCATTATTAAATGCCTTATAGATATATACAAATCACATGGCAAAAAAGTTGTTTTATGTGCGCCTACAGGAAGAGCTGCAAAGAAAATGACTGAAGCCACAGGCGAAGATGCAAAAACTATACATAGGCTTTTGGAAATAGGTAAATTTGACGAGGATAGGCTTGCAAACATTGATATAGATGTGAAGCCAATTGATGCAGATGTGATAGTAATAGATGAAATGTCTATGGTAGATATCTTTTTAATGAATTATCTTATGAAAGCAATTTATTTGGGAACTAAAGTCGTACTTGTAGGAGACCCAAATCAGCTTCCATCAGTAGGCCCTGGGAGTGTGCTAAATGATATTATTCTATCAAAGAGATTTGCAATGGTTGGACTAAACAAGATATTTAGGCAAGCTGCAAGAAGCAAAATCATAACAAATGCCCATAATGTAAATAATGGTATAAGCTTTATTGGTAAGAAAGATTATGAAGAAGATTCACTTGATGATTTCTTCTTTATAAATGAGTTTGACCAAGAAAAAATGCTTTCGCAGGTCTTATCACTTTGCGACAAAAGACTTAAAAACTATGGAAATTATGATTTCTTTAAAAATATACAAGTGCTTACTTCCACAAAGAAGACTATGCTTGGCACAAAGGAGCTAAATAATAGTCTTCAAGAATTATTAAATCCAAAGACAGATGAAATAAATGAAAAACAATATGGAAAGATTATTTTTAGAGAAGGCGATAGGATAATGCAGATAAAAAATAACTATGATATTTTTTGGGAGAAAGGCTCTAAAGATAATATCCTTACATATGAAGCAGGCACTGGAATATACAATGGTGAAATAGGGAAGATTATAAAAATAGATTCTAAAGAAAAACAGATGATGATAGAATTTGATGATAAAAAGGTAGCATGGTATGCATTTTCTGATTTGGATCAACTTGAGCATAGTTATGCAATTACTATTCATAAAGCACAAGGAAGCGAGTTTGATGTAGTGGTTTTAATTATCCCACAATCATCAAAAATGCTTCTTACTAGAAACCTATTATATACAGCTATTACAAGGGCGAAAAAACTACTTGTTGTTATTGGAAACTACAATGTCATAAACTTTATGATAAAAAACAATGAGATAAAGAAGAGAAATACAGGCCTTTTATATATTTTGGAAAATTTTGATAAAGAAGAATAAAACTTGTTGAAAAAAAGTCTCAGTGTGATATAATAACTCTCGTATAGATAAACGAAAGAAAGGAGTAGGTGCATTTAGCACCTGGTGCAGCAATGGAAGAATCTGAAAATTTAAATAATAATGTTGAAAATTTAAAAGAATTAAAAAAGAAAGCTAAGAAAGAAAAAGCTAAAAAAGAGACTAAAACAAAGCTTACAAAGATGGATATACTTACTAAAGTTATAGCATTTTGTGCTGTTATTACAATGCTATTTTCAGTAAGTGCATCATTATTGTATTTAGTATTTAGTAATAACGCATAGAAAGAAGGAAAATAGATGTTCAATACGAATATAGAAAGCATTGTTCCAGAATCATTTGATGCATTTTTGGACTCACTACACAATCCGCTCACTCTTATCACTACGATTTTAGATGTAATAATAGTTATATTCTTCATATATGAAGCATACAAACTTCTTAGAGGAACTAGAGCATTACAACTTGTAAAAGGTATATTGATGCTTGTAATCATCACTGTTTTAAGTGGAGTGTTACATTTAAAGTTTTTGAACTACATACTTACATCAATTATGTCATATGGTATTATTTTACTTATCATAGTATTCCAGCCAGAGCTTAGAAGAGGCTTGGAACAGCTTGGAACGACCAATCGTTTTTATAGATTTTTTAGTGGTGTGGATCCAGAGATAAATGCAAAAAAGAAAGAAAATATATACAGGATTGCGATAGCTGCAAGTGAACTTTCAAAACAAAGAAAGGGCGCTCTTATAGTAATAGAAAGAGATATAAAAATCCAAGATATCATATCTACTGGTATAGGACTTAATGCAGAAATTACACCACAGCTTCTTGTAAATATATTCGAGCCAAATACTCCACTTCATGATGGTGCAGTAATTATTAGTGAAAACAAAATTGCAGCGGCATCATGTATGCTTCCACTAGCTGATGATAAAGACATAGCAAGAGAACTTGGTACGAGACATAGAGCAGCAATAGGAATGTCTAAAGAATCAGATGCAATAGTTGTGGTTGTCTCAGAAGAGACTGGAAAAATGTCTATTGCGAAAGAAGGTACTCTTATAGCTGATGTAAGAGAAGATGTTATGAAGAAAATTTTAATAAAAAATCTTATTACAGAAAATAAATCGCAAAACAATTTAAACAAAAAAATAGAAGCAAGAGAAAATAAGTAATCATCTTACAAATTTCTCAATTGCTTCAGAGAAGGCTCCATCTGATGTGGAGCTTTTTGTTGTGTATGTAGCAACTTCTTTTAAGTCATTGTACGAATCAAAGACAGCCACACCTATCCCAGAATTCTTGACCATTTCAATATCATTGATATTATCACCTATTGCAAGAGTAGAATTTTTGGATATACCAAGAATTTGCTCTAATTGGGAAAGCGCAACATCCTTATTTACACCCTCTGCTGTGATATTTAGATATTCGTAGTCTTTTCCTATTATTTCATCTCTATACATGCCACGTTTTCTGATATAGGTATATGAGATATTTTTATTCAATTCTAATACTTTTTCAAACTCTTTGAGATTATTTTTAGATGAAGAAACAACTACAGAAAAAGCAGTAGTCTTTTTGCTTTCAACATACTTAAGGATATTTGGTACGAGTCTATATCTAATTTCATCTGAAGAGTTTAGATTTTTAAGTCTATAATTTCTAAGATCTAAGTACGATAGCTTTTCTGAAACTACTTCAGATGAAAGGTAGATATGTGTGTGAAAATTATAGCTTTTGGCAAAAGTAATTATGAATTTTAAGTCGTCATTAGAAATTTGTTTTGACCAAATTTCTTTTCCATTTTTTAAATCAACAATTTGATTTCCATTTCCAAATATTCCATATTGCGCTTCAAACTTATCGCATATTTTTTTAGAAATAGAATACGACTTTCCAGTGCAAATAACAAACTTTACGTTTTTATCATGCAGCTTTTTTATAGCTGTAAAGTTCTTGGGTGAAATTTTGTTATTTTTATCTATAATTGTTCCATCTAAATCACTCGCGACTAATTTAATTTGCATATAAAACTTCCTTTTTAACTAAAGTGTCTTGTATTGTCAATGTCGTGATCTATGTTTTCTACATCTATATTTAATATTTTGTATTTACTATATGTATAGTCTTCATTTATTGAAAAATCAAATTTTGCATCATAATGTGTAAATTCAGCATCATCATCACCATTTTTTGATTTTCTTATGATTCTTGCTGTACCTGAATATGTATCATCATTATTTTTTTCAAAGGTTATATCACTTGCGCTGTATTCTTCATTTTTTAAGAATGATACATCACTTCCCACAGCGTATGAATTGGTCTTTGCAGAGTATTCAATGATGTTTGAATATGCTTTTATTCTTGAATTTTCATCAAACTTCCTTGTTGTAAGTTCTGATAAAAACTTGTGTACATTTTTTACAGTAGTTGCATACTTTGTGTCTATATCTATGCTAACTGAGTTGTGTGTATCAAAATATGATTTAGCGATATAAATTAGAACGGTATTGCTTTCTAGATTGTTTTCATCTTTTTTTATTCTGTTTATACCAATGGCATATAGCTCCAATAATTCTTTTATCTCATCCTCAGTTGGTTCTTTTGAACCTTCATCTTCTGGATTTAAGCCTACTACCAAAGTATTTGAAACTTCGTTTTTATTTGTTTCATTTTTTGTATCTGATTCATCATCAGGAAGTACTTCATTTGAAGGACTTTGTGTATTTGTATCTTCTTCAACAATGGTATTTGTAGGAACATTGACTGGTTCTTTTTCACCAAACACCTTTGTAACCACATCTGGATTTGCAAGCACTACACATATAGCTCCTGCTACAAGTATTATAAGCATAAGTCCTAATACAACCAATAATTTTTTCATATGAATCTCCTTTTATAAAATATATTTTCATTTTATCATAAAACAAAAAAAATAGATAGTATTTTAGATTGTAAAAGACCCAACTTTGTGATATAAAATAAGGATATAGTGGGGAGAGAATCGTGAGAAATATAAAACTTATAATTGAATATGATGGAAAAGGATTTGGTGGATGGCAAAAGCAACCAAATAAGCTAAACATACAAGGCGAGATTGAAAGAGCGATATCTGAAATTACAGGAGAAGAAGTAGAACTCATTGCATCAGGAAGGACAGATAGTGGCGTAAATAGCATGGGACAGACAGCAAATTTTAAGACCAATTCAAATCTTCCTATAGAAAAATTTCCAGTCGCGATAAACTCAAAGCTGAAAAAAAGTATTGTAGTACAATCAGCAGAGGAGGTAGATGAGAGATTTCATAGTAGGTATTCTGTAAAATCAAAAACTTATAGATATACCATAAACAATTCATTGTACGGAAGTGCTATCTATAGAGATATGGAATATCATTTTCCGACAAAACTGGATGAAGCTTTAATGGACAAGGCTGCAAAATATTTTGAAGGAGAACACGATTTTAAAGCATTTAAGGCAAGTGGGACAAGTAGCAAAAGTAGTGTAAGAAAAATATATGAAGCAAAGGTGTATAGAAATGAGGATAGGATTTTCATAGAACTTACTGGAAATGGATTTTTATATAATATGGTTAGAATAATATCTGGCACGCTTGTAGATGTAGGAATAGGCAAGCTTAAGCCAGAGGATATAAAAGATATTATTGAAAGTAAAGATAGAAAAAATGCTGGGAAGACACTTCCTGCGAGAGGCTTATGCCTTATGAAAGTCGAATATTAGTTAAGAGGTGAGAAAAATTAAACTAGGGATAATAACGGATATACATGGTAACATCGTAGCATTGGAAGAAATTTTGAAGGATGCAGAAGAAAGAGGTGTGGATGAATATATTTTTTTAGGAGATCTTATAAATGATTTTCCATTCCAAAATGAAGTATTAGAGATAGTAAAGAAAAAAAGTGATAAAGTATTAAGAGGAAATAAGGAGGATTACTTAATCCAATATGATATAGATAAGTACATGTGGAGAGAACTACAATTTAGAGTTGTAAGATATATGTATGATGATCTTTCTAAAGAAAATTTAGAGTACATAAGATGGCTCCCAATCACAATTGCAGAAGAATATGAGGGAGTAAATATAAGATTTGCACATGGATCTCCAAATTCAGTTGAGGAGTTTCTACATCAAAATAGTAGAGAATCACTTGATTATTATACAAAAAATTTAGATGAGGATGTACTTATTTTTGGGCATACTCATGATAAGATGTGGTATGAAACTATCAATGGAAAGCTTACAATAAATGCTGGATGCGCTGGAGTATCACCATATTATGTGGCTGGCGCAGAATATGTTATCTTGGATATAAGTGGTGGAAAGATAAATGACATAGATTTAAGAGTCGTAAGTTATGACTTGGAAAAGTTAAAACAAAAGATTGAAGAAAGTGGCATACTTGAAGTAGAAAAAACTCTTATGAATCTTAGCTTTATGGGA
>CAYYBL010000021.1:0-19998 GCA_964470175.1 uncultured Lachnospiraceae bacterium
CATATTCTGAACCCTCTGGTACGAAGAAAGTTCTAAATATTCTTCCCCATTTGTACACCCAAACCATTGCCTTGCTTGGGCTATAAATAAGGCTATAGGAGTGTGTTTTACTCAAGCATGTGTAATCTTCTACCATTTTGGATTCATCTGGAAGATTCAGATTACCAAGTGAATAACCTCCATCAATCGATCCATTGAGACCTCTATGATATACACCACCCAACTCTGTAGTATACATCATCCAGTCAAGATCGCCCCATTTACAAATTATGGGAAAATAAAGCTTATCAATCGACAAATATCCCGAATTGTATTTACTTACCCAATTCACATGAGCCTCGTATCTATACTCCTCGAGTACTGCCAATTCTTCTTCGCTGAAATAGGGTGTTTCACCTATTCTTGATTCAACTACCTCCCGGTAAAATTCAAACTTCTCGTTTGAATCGGGATCAAGTTCATAAACAGCAGCTTCAGCAGCAATTGCAAAAAAACAGTAGGTTACGAATGCCAAAACAAAAATAATAAGTGACAGAACTGTTTTTTTCATTTTCTTTCCTCTCTTTTGTTGTATAAATGTGTTTTTAGGTACTTAAGCAAAACTGACAAACTTCATCAATAATGCCATTAACATATTCAATTGTAATTTAATTATATCATAGTTTACATAAAGTTTCAATGTGATATAAGTTTTAGATACTATTAAAATAGCTTAAAAGATAGATATTTAGATAAATTGACTGTATAAAAAGAGGCGGCACTAGTATTATACTAATGCCGCTTCTTTTTTATGGTTTGAGAAACAATTTAACGCAAGTACACACACCAATAAGGATATCCACTTGACCGATTGCACTCCTGTATGATTGCAGTGCATTTCACACTTTTCCTCATAAGGATAGTCATAAATTTGCTCACTTGTTCTGGGTCTTTCCAGGATATGTTCCTATTAGGGTCATTAGTTACCTGCCGACATGCCTTGGATATTTCCTGCTCTGAGTAAAAACCATTCATTATACGATCAGAATATTCACCAAAGTCAGTCTCCGGGTTGAAATCATCTGCCATATATATGACATAAGGATCATACGAATACGGATACCTCAGAGGGTCCCGTTCTACTGGACTTCCAGTAATGTCAACATACAAATAGTTTCTCATAAAATCCTCCTTTTTACTGATGGACTGAAAAGCAAGAGGATGTACCCCTATCACTAATCAGTGAAAAAAGTTACTAAGAATATAGCAACACCTACATCGTTTCTATTATACTACCGATTTACATAAAATTCAAATTTTCAACTTTTATACTATAATAGGCCTTATGATTTATAGCATCTTAGAACGATAATAATACCACATATGCCTGTTTTTATACCATTTAGAATATGTTGAATATATATTATATGTTGTTATGCTACAATATATATAGTACTTAAAATACCACTATAAATATAGCTTAGGAGATGATATATATGAATATCAATAATTTTTTAATAGGAATATATATAATAATAATTGGATTAATCTTAGATATTATTATATTTTTTAATATAAAAAAAATTGGCTCATTTGGGGAAATTTTGATACTTATGTTTTTAACTAATATTATTGCTAATATCTTTTGGATGGTTATTCCAGAATTCATTATGCCACATTGTCTTGGGTGTATGCTTAATGATGGCAACACTGGCAAGTATATTTGGGACAAAAATAACATCAGAAATATTACAGTATTAATAAATAGTATTTATGGAATTCTTTTGACTATATATACTAGTCACATTATAGATATACAAAAAAAAGATTTAAAAATGGTTATTGTAACTATACTGATTATAATTTTCATGGGATTACTTTGTTGTAGTGTGAATTATATGTAATCTTTTTATTGAACGAAGAAGATTACATATTTCTCAAAAGTGATATTTATGTAATAACAAAAAACTCGGAAGTATACTTCCGAGTTTTGATTTTTGTAATTATCTCTTTGTAAATTTCAAAGGTTTAAAGATAAGTTTTTTTAAGATTTTTTGTATATTATAAAGTTATTATACAAAGCAATTTATAGCATTTTAAAACGGATTAAATAAAGAAAAAGAAGATAAATCGAATCGAGATTATATTGATACTTAAAACTATTAAAGTTTTAGGCATATTTTTTATTTTTAAATTGTTTTTTATAAACCATTATTATTACAAAACACATTTATAAAACTAAAAAATTCACTTGATTAAATATATAAAAAGAAAGAGAAAAGAGAGTAAGTGATAGAGCTCTATCCTCTCGTTCTATTATTCTTTATTTTATTATTATTTATGTATCATTTGGAAACTATAGTGATGGAGAGTAAAATATTGACAACAAATATATAAATATGTATACTTTTTTTTAAAGAACTATTTTAATCTTAAATTAAAATTGGGAAGGAGAATAATTGTATGGATGAAGAAAAATCTAATAATAAGAACAATAAGATATTATGCTTATTAATAACAATACTAATTATAATAATTGTTTTGTTATTAATATATATATTGAAAATGAAGAGTAGTGAAAACGAACAAACTGTGCAAATTGATACTGAGCTATATAATAATGTAGAATACTCTGAAATTAATGATGAAATTAATGACGAAAGAGATATTCTTAATGAAGAATCAAGTGAAAATACTATAATAAGTCAAATATATATTCCAAAAGAAATAGATATTAAAGGCATACCAGAAAAAATATATAAGAAAATTAATGTCGTAGGAAATACATTGATTGCTAATGTTGATGAGAGTGGAAAATTACAGTTGGAATTTAAAAATATTTATGATGGAGAAAAAGCTATTGTTGACATTATAAAAGATGAGATTGTTGAAGTAAAAGTTGAAAATGTTGATTCTGATGATAATGAGCATGAGCGGAGTGACAAATTGTGTATATGCTTTAACTAAAAATGGAGATCTTTATAGTATTGACACAAGATATGGATATAGGGAAGATATGATTTCAAAATTATATACTAATATAGTTAAAATAGAGAATATGGAGATGGGGAAAAGACAAAATTGTGTTGTAGCAAAAAATCAAGAAGGTAAATTGCTATTTTGCCAGAGTCCATTTCCAGAATAATTAGTTATAAAAATACCCTCGGAATTTATTTCCGAGGGTTGTTTTTGATTTTTGTAATTATCTCTTTGAAAATTGTGGTGCTTTTCTTGCTTTCTTTAATCCATACTTCTTTCTTTCCTTCATTCTAGGATCTCTTGTAAGGAATCCATTTTCTTTAAGTATAGGTCTAAATTCTGAATTTGCTTCATTTAAAGCTCTTGCTATACCATGTCTTACTGCACCAGCTTGTCCTGTATAACCACCACCAGTTACCTTAACTATAACATCATACTTTCCAATAGTATTTGTAACAGAAAATGGTTGGTTTACTATAACTTTAAGTATTTCTGAACCAAAATATTCATCAAGTGTTTTATTGTTTACTGTAATATTTCCTTTACCTGGCATCAATCTAACTCTTGCTATTGATTCTTTTCTTCTACCTGTGCCTTGAAATACTATATTATTTGTTTCCTTCTTTGCCATATTACTTTACCTCCCATACTTCTGGTTTTTGAGCTATATTCTCATGCTTATCATCTGCATAAACTCTTAACTTTTTGATCATCTTGTCTCCAAGTTTTGTATGTGGAAGCATTCCTTTTATGGCTATATACATAGCTCTTTCTGGTTTTGTATCCATCATAACTCTAGCTGGAGTTTCTTTCATTCCTCCAATATATCCTGAGTGATGTTTATATGTTTTTTGATCTAATTTATGTCCTGTAAGAACTGCATCTTTACAATTTATAACTATTACATAATCACCTGTATCCATGTTAGGTGTATATGTAGGTTTGTGTTTTCCTCTTAGCAACTTAGCAGCTTCTGTTGCAACTCTACCAATTGATTTGTCAGTAGCATCTATAATATACCACTTTTTTTCTACTTCGCCTGCTTTTGGGCTATATGTTTTATTATTCACGGTAATAATAACCTCCATCCATAATTTATATAGCAAAATCACATGATCTAAGATATGATTTTCTATAATTCACATTACCTAGTATATAAGCTACCGGGGAGAAGCAAATATACTTTCTCAAATAATGCTTAATTATTTTAATACAAAAATCTTCGAAAGTCAATACCTATCTCAAAAAATCATAATAATTCTACTAATTTTTATTCTTTTATTTCTTTATAGCCATCTTTATTTAGCCAAACTTCCTGGTCTCCTTCATATGCCACAAAACTTTTTTCAGCCATACTATCAAGCCATCCTCTAACTTCAATTGTCTTTAGCTTACCAGAATTATATCCTTCACCACTGTCATTATTCCAAATCCATTCTGGAGCATTATAAAAACATATAGTAGGATCTATTGCATCGTATACTTCTTTTGTGACACCATTTTGGCCATGATGAGCTACTTGCACAGCATAGCTTTTAAGTTTATCTTTGCTTTGTATAAGTTCTTTACTAGCTTCATTAAAGCTATCACCTAGAAATAAAATTGATTTATCTACATCTTTTGCTGTAATCTTAAAAGTCATACTCGCTTCATTTCCATTGTCTGAGTTTGTAATTTCTGGATTTGAAACTCTTATTACTTCACATATAACATTGTCAATATTTATAATTTGACCTTTTTCACATGAAATCCTGTTTTTAATTTTAGGATTTGATAAATGATTTAATAATGATATTGCAACATCTTTTCCCCTACTATCATTTGCTTCATACCATTCTGCCGTATTTAAGTTATAGCATACGTTTGATACTTCAATATTTTCTGTATCAATAAGTTTTATAAATGCACCAACATGGTCTACATGTGCATGTGTCAAAAACCAATAATCTACCTTTCCATTTCCATATTTTGAAATATATTTAAGGATATCATCACTATCTGCTTCTATTCCACCATCTACAATTATTAATCTACCATTTGCAGTTAGTACAATATATCCCATGGAATTGGTATTTTCGTTTTCTTTTTTATTTGAACCTCCGATTAAAATAATTCTCATACCTGATGAATAGTCTTCATCTTGAGGCTCATTTTCATCCGCATCTCTTTTTATTTCAATATGTTTTATGTTAGAGTCATAATATTTAATTCCAATTGGTATCAATGCCAAAATAATAATAACCACTATTAGCGAAATTTTTTCTTTCATAATTTTCTCCAAAAAAAATAGTCAAGTAACACTTGACTATTATACTACCATTTATTATGAATTTTCAACTTCTTTTTGCGTACTTCTTGTTCTTTTTACTTCAAGTTGAGGCTCAACAAGTGGCTCATATGTCTCACCATTGTACATACTTACTTCAACAGATCTAGTAAATAAATCCGTATAATTGTAAGAACCCACTCTTTCTACACCATCAAATTTCACTCTAAAGTAACTCTGATATACATTTTCTATAACCGCTGTTTTTTCTTGTGGCTTACTTCTTTTTCCTAACGACTCTTTTACAATAATCTTTTGTCCTATGTTATCTTGAATATTTTTTCTTAAGTCTGCTATTTCTGATCTATAAATTCCCATTTTCAACCACCTACTTCTTATGTTCTCGATGAATGATTTATATCACAGCAAAAGGCAATTGTCAAAATAGGAATTATTATTATTTTTCTATATAACGTTAATTTATAAACACGTTTTTTGGACAAATTTTGTTTTTGTATCTTTTTATTTACAAATATGTTTCAAAAATGTTACACCCCAAAACACCTATTTTTAGTAATCACAAATTTTTATATATAATTTTTCTTCTTCGCCATATTTTTTTTCAACATTTATTTTACAAATTTGATTATCATCTTTAAATACAATTTTGTTTAATGCATCCAATACAACCTTTGCAACATTATCTATATCTGGCTTTTTTATCGGACTTATCTCTCCTTCAAGCATTTTACTTTCTTTTTTCTTGCTTGTCTTTTTAGGTATTTTCATATATGCTATTATATCTATACTTGTCCTTCCTTCTATAGTAGTATATCTCGGATATTTAAGCAAAAAATATTGTTTAATTAAATCTTCATAATCCTTTGTACGTGCTGGAGTATATACAATACCTGTATTTGTATTAACTCTAGGTCTTTCTTTCCCTTTTATATCTCCTATGACTTCAAATTCGTACTCCATTTCTTTTCCTTCCAATCATTATATTTTTGCTATTTTAGTACATATACTAGTTATTATTAATAATATCACATAAACTAATACTATTCCTGCACCCGTTGGTAAATTTAGGAAAAATGATGTAAATATTCCTACCATAAAGCAAACAATAGATGTAACTACGGACATTATTACAAGCCCTTTAAAACTAACCGTAAATTTTTGAGAAATAATCGCTGGAAAAACAATTAGACTAGATATTAAAAGAGTTCCAACCATCCTCATACCAACTACTACAACAAGTGCCGTTATAAGAGCTATCAAAAATTGATATAAACTCACACTTATTCCACTTGACTTTGCATACTTCTCATCAAATGTTACTAAAAAAAGTCTATTATAAAAGATTAGATATATACCAATAGATAGTAGTCCTAGGATTATACTTAAAATAACATCTTGCTTTGTCATTGTAAGTATAGATCCAAACATATAATTATAGCTATCTGTTCCAAATCCACTTCCAATAGCTGTAACTATTACGCCAAAAGCAAGTGCTCCAGATGCAACAAGCGCAATTATTATATCTGCATTATCACCTTTTTTTTGACTAATAAACATTATTATTATTGCAGATAATATAACTATTACTATAGATACTGGGATTGGTGATAAGTTTAAAACAGTTGCTAAACTAAGTGCAGCAAATCCAACTTCTCCAAGTCCATGGCCTATCATTGAATAATTTTTTAAAGTAAGTATTACACCAATAAGGGCAGCTGAAAAAGACACAACTATACCACAAATAATAGCTCTTTGCATAAATGAATATGAAATTAGACTCATAATTTCGCTCATAATTAAAATCCTTTCCATCCCTCGAAATTTCCATCATATTTTATGTTCCTTGAAATCCATATAATTCTTGGTTTGATATCTTCTATCTCATCTAAATCATGAGTTGCCATGATTATTGTCATACCATTTTTGTTTTCTTCTTTTAAAATTTGGTATAATTCTTCTGTAATATTATAGTCAAGTCCTGTAGCAGGCTCATCTAAAATAAGAAGTTTTGGATTTCTTATAAGGCTTCTTGCTATTAAAACTCTTTGTTTCTGCCCTCCAGATAAATCTCCTATACGTCTATCTTGAATATCTTCTATTTTTAGATTTTTAATTACATCCCTATACCTCTTTTTATCATCAGATGTATAAAATGGCAATTTATTGTGTTTTTGAGTACCACTTAATATGATTTCCTTTGAAGTTGCAGGAAACTTTAAATCTTTTAAATTTGTTTGAGATAAGTACGATACATCACTAAGCGGAATATTTAAAATAACTTTTCCTTCATCTGGTTTGTTTAGTCCGACAATAGATTTTATAAGTGTACTTTTTCCAGAGCCATTTTCTCCAACTAATGCAACATATTCTCCCTCTTCAACTTTAAAACTTACATTCTCTATAGCAGGATGATTTAAATAACTAACTTTTAAATTTTGAATTTCTAGAATACTCATTTTTTACTTAAACCCTCCTTCAAATTTTGCACATTTTCTTTCATTAAACTCACATAAGTATCTTTTTCAATGTCTGCATTATGTATTGAATACAATACAAGAGGCTTTGCATTTGTTTCTTCTGCAATCATTCTAGCCACTGTTCCTTCACTAAGTTCCTGATAGTATACCACTGGCAAATTGTATTTATTTATATAATCAATCACTGACTTTACTTTAGAGATACTTGGATCTTCTCCTTCTCCACAATTTGAATAAACACTCACAAAATTCAATCCATATTCGTTTATAAGATATGTATATGCAAATTCTCCACCAATTGCTATTTCTTTCTTTTCTGAATTTGAGAGTAGATTTCTAATTTCCGTATCAACTTCATCTATCTCACTTCTATATTTATCTGCATTCAATTTATAAAAATCTATATTTTGCGAATCTACCTGTATAACTGCATTTAAAATATTATTTAGCATAACTTTAGCATTTATAGGACTAAGCCAAATATGTTCGTCATATATTTCATCATGTGAATCTTCACTTTCACTATCATATTTTATTTCATTATTCAAATGTCTTTCTTCAAATTCTTCTTTTTTTATTAAATCAATTCCTTCTGAAACATCTACTATTTTACAGTCGGTCTCTTTTAAATTTTTTATAATATTTGACGTCCAAGGTTCTAAATCCTCACCAGTATACAAAAAAATATCACATTTTTCTAAAATTGTAATCATATCTTGAGCTGTCGGTTCATAATTGTGTGTTTCAACACCAGAATTTAGTAATAGTTTTACATCTGCTTTATCCCCTACTATTTGTTTTGCAAAATCATATTCTGGAAATAACGTTGCAACAACTAAGATTTTATCATTTTCATGTATATCACTTTTTCTTAGAAAAAAAATCATGCTTGTCATTATTACTATAAGTAGTAAGAAACAGGTGATGATTACTATATATCTTCTCATCTAAATTGACTCCCTCATAATTTAATATATATTCATATGAACAATTATTTATATAACCAAGTATTATCAAGGTTTTCACAATATATAAGCATACTATATTTTTATAAAAAAGTCAACATTATGTAAATTGTAAATAATATATTGTGCTACAAAGCTAATTAAAAAAAATTCCCCCTTGCGGGGGAATAAAAATTATCTTATAGAACTCCAAAGTACATTGTATTTTTCAGTTCCGACTGGATCATACATAAATGCTTCACAACGATCCAACTCCTCTTGACTTGGAAACATTATACTGTTGTTTCCAAATTCATTCCATGCACCCTTTATAGGAGAAGTATAACCTGTTGAAGTCATATTTCTTACAGCAATATTTGATCTACACATAAAATCAATGAACTTCTCAGCTGCTCCTTTATGTTTTGTACCCTTTACAATTACAAATCCATCAACAAATTTATTTGAGCCCTCTTTTGGAATGACATACGCTAAATTTGGATTTTGATCAATAGCAAATTTTGCTTCACCTGAATAAACCAAAGCAAGTGCTCCTTCATCAGCAATCATTGCATCTCTTGACTCTTCTTCGCCAAAACTTCTTAATAATCTCGTTTGATTTATTAACTCTTGTTTAACTAAACTTAGTTCATCATCATTAGCTGTATTTACACTGTACCCAAGTTTTTTCATTGACATAGCAAGAACATCTCTAAGTGAATCCCATAACCATATTTGTCCTTTATATTTTTCATTCCACATTATGTTCCATGAATCCACTGTTTCTGTAACAATTTTTTTATTATACAAAATACCTAAAGTACCTGTCATATATGGCACAATATAATCATTTTCTTTATCATATTCTGGATACAAATACTCTTCTGCTATATTTGATAAGTTAGTAATATTAGACTTATCAATCTTTTCAACTCTATCTTCTTTTATTAATCTGTCCACCATATAATCTGAAGGTACTAAAACATCATAAGTATTAGATCCAGTAGTTAAATCTTTGTACATAGCCTCATTACTCTCAAATACAAAATAATTAACTCTAATTTTATATTCTTTTTCAAAATCTCTAATTGTTGATACGTCCATGTATTCATCAGCATTATATACACTTATTGTTTCTGTATACTTTATTTTTTCTTCTTCATCTTGATTAGCAGAGGACGTATTTTGTGTAAAATCAACCTTTTTATTATTAGACTTACCAATCCCGCCACTAAATAATCCCATTTTTACAAGAATTATAAACAATATAATTATAACTAAAACCACAAATGCAATTAATGTGAGTATTTTACTTTTATTCATAAGTATCTCCTATCTTTTTTAATTCTATAATTTTTTCCTTGTTCTCAGGAATTGATTTTTTATTTTGAAAATCTACAGCATTCAATGTTTTTAACGCATTATCAAAAGCTGCTTTTAAGGTGTCTCCACTTGATTCATTACCTTTCAAAACTTCCACCGTATTATCAAGTAAAGTGCTACTACTCATTTTCAAAGAATTAATCTTATTTAAAACCAACTTTTGATTGTATAAAGATCTTGCTACCATTACAGCTGTATCCAAACAAAATTCTTCATTATATTTTTGTCAAAAACATCACCATTTTGCATCGCTTCCTCAAAAATACTAACACAATCATCTAACGACGTAACATTTTGTAACATCAATGCATATGTAGATCTTTGAGTCAAAAGTCTTTGATTAAAATAGCCAAAAGAAAAGAGGCTTGCTACAATTGTAAACCAAGCCACGGTCATACTCAAAGCGGTTCCAGCAAATAACGAAAGCCCCAAAAATGCTTTTGAAAAAACTGCAACATTCGCAAAAATGATTGAAAGATTTGTCAACAATAATTGAATTATTTTTTTGGGTGTCATATATCTATACTCCTAATTTGCTTATTCTTGTACTTCCTCATTTTCTTCTATTTGTGTTTCTGCATCTTCTCTTTCATGAAATTCTTTCATAAAATCAAGTATTTTGCTTGATACTTCCGAAGGATTAGAAAGCTCTAAATAATCCTCTCCATCTATTGTAACAACTTTCTGTATTTCACTATTTGATATAGGATCTTTACATATATCTTGATATCCTTTTTTCAAACCATTTGATGTGCTATACTCTTTAACTTTTGCAGATGATATTATTTCAAGTACTGATAAATCTTCTGGATATTTGAATTTTGAAAGAGTTGTCATATTATCTTCTAAATTTTTTATTTCTTTTATCTTAAGTGAGTTTATGAAATTGTTACCAATTCTATTTCTATACAAATTTATATCTTCAGCTGTATATGATGAAGGCATGCTAAGCATTTTATCAATTCCAAGCAATTCAGGTTTTACTCGCGCCAATACCCTTTCAACTCCTAAAGTTGAAATATATCTTGTAACTTGCGAACTTGATATTTTTTTTGTAATTTCACTTTTAGTATATTCATCTGAAATTGATGATGGATAAATACCATCAATTGAAACGTACGCTTTTACTGTATCTGGATATTTTTCTATAACTTTCATCGCATATAAATTTGATATTTCATTTGAAACCAATATATATGGTTTAGGAGCATCAATATTTGTAAGTGCCATATTTATCTCATCAGCTATTTGTTCTGCTGTACGATCCTTATCTGTAGAATTACTGTAACCATATCCTAAATATTCTAAAGTAATAACTCTAAAATTATCTTTCATAGAATCTGAAAGAGCCTTATAACGAATAATTGGTGATGGCTCGCCAAATCTAGATAATATGACAACCGTATCTAAATTAGGATTATCACCCTCTACATAAAAATTCATAAAATGACCTTCACCTTTTTCTACTTCAGCTGGTCTGTAGTATTTTCCTTTATAAGAATTAAGTACATCAGCTATTATGAAAATACCATTCGTTATAACAGCTAAACATATAACTATTAGCGAAATAATTATAATTTTTACAATTAAGTCCTTAACTGCATCTAAAAAATACCATAAGGCTTCACTATTTTTTCTACCATTCATCTTACTTATTCTCCACTTAAAAACTCATAATGATATTAACATATAATAAATAATTCTTCAATAATGAAGCACGTAATTTTAAAATAAAAAATGACACCTATCTTCCGATAGATGTCATTCTATAATATTATTTTTAATTATTTTAATTCAACTGTTGCACCAGCTTCAGCGAATTTAGCTTTTAAGTCTTCAGCTTCTTCCTTAGATAATCCTTCTTTGATTGTCTTTGGAGCTTCATCAACTAAAGCTTTTGCTTCTTTTAATCCAAGTCCTGTAGCATCTCTTACTACTTTGATAACAGAAATCTTATTTCCACCTACATCTGTAAGTTCCAATGTGAATTCTGTTTTTTCTTCAGCTGCAGCTGCAGCACCACCTGCTGCAGGAGCTGCTACTGCTGCTGCAGTAACTCCATATTTTTCTTCAATTCCTTTTACTAATTCTGATAGTTCAACTACTGTTAAGCTATCTATTTCTTCTAACATTTTATCAGTTTTTGCACTCATTTTTTAATCCTCCATTTTTTTATTTTTAATTATAAATTTTTATTTTTCTTCTTTGCTTACTCTTACTGCATCAAGCGTAGCAGCTAATTTTGTAATATTTGCAAGTAATGAACCAGCAAGTTTTGCAATAAGTTCTTCCCTTGATGGTAATTTTGCAAGTGTAAGAATTTCATCTACACTTACTGCTTTTCCTTCGATTATTCCACCTTTTATAGTGTAATAATCATTATCTTTTGAAAACTTATATATTGCCTTTAGAACAGGTAAATATTCGTCTTCTGTAGTAATAACTGCAGTTGGTCCTTCTAGAACTTCATCAAATCCCTCATAATTATCTTCTTTTAAAGCTCTTCTAACTATGTTGTTTTTGATTATAGAATATTTTCCATTTACTTCTCTTATTGATTTTCTAAGAGCTGTATCATTTTCAACATTAATACCTCTATAATCTACTAAAAGAACGATATTAGAACCCTTGAAAACTTCAGCAAGTTTTTTTACTTGTTCTTCCTTTTGCTTTATAATGTTTGCATTTGCCAAGATTTTCACCTCCATTTATATATTTTTTATTTTTTTAAACTAAATAGACTCTTTGCTTACCTCACATAGGTAAACAAAGAGCCTTATACTCATCTTATTTACCTAGGTAGGATTTACTTTTGTACCTACTGTCTTTGGTAGCAAATATTCAATTTTATTTTTGATTAACATTTAAGCTTGGTCCCATTGTTGTAGTAAGGTATATACTCTTTATGTATTGACCTTTTGTAGCAGCTGGCTTTGCTTTTATGATAGCATCTATTATCGTTTGATAATTTTCCATCAATTTTTCTGTACCAAATGATACTTTTCCAATACCTAAATGTATAATATTTGTTTTGTCAAGTCTATACTCAACTTTACCTGATTTAATTTCTTCAACAGCTTTTTTAATATCCATTGTAACTGTTCCAGATTTTGGGTTTGGCATCAATCCTTTTGGTCCTAAAACCTTTCCTAGTCTACCAATAACTCCCATCATATTTGGTGTTGCTACGATTACATCATAATCAAACCAATTTTCCTTCTCAATCTTTGGAACAAGTTCTTCCGCACCTACAAAATCAGCACCTGCTTCTTCAGCTTCTTTTGCTTTATCACCTTTTGCAAATACTAATACTCTTTGTGTTTTTCCTGTTCCATTTGGAAGTACTACTGTACCTCTAACTTGTTGATCTGCATGCTTAGAATCAACTCCAAGCTTTACATGTAGCTCAACTGTTTCATCAAATTTTGGCTTTGGCATTTTTTCAATAATATCTAATGCTTCTTTTGCATCATATGTTTTTGAATTGTCTACCAATTTTGATGCTTTTTCATATCTTTTTCCTAATTTCATAATAACCTCCCTTGGTACAAACGAATAATACTATTCTCCCAAAATATTTTTTATTCTTCTACCGTAACACCCATTGATCTAGCTGTACCTGCAACCATACTCATTGCAGCTTCTAATGAAGCAGCATTTAAATCTGCCATTTTTTGTTCAGCAATTGCTTTAACTTGCTCTTTTGTAAGTTTAGCAACTTTTTCTGTATTTGGTTTTCCAGATCCACTCTTTAAATTAAGAGCTTTCTTAATTAAAACTGCAACTGGTGGTTCCTTCGTAATAAATGTAAATGATTTATCCTTATATACAGTGATAACAACTGGTATTATAAGACCATGTTGGTTTGCTGTTTTATCATTGAACTCTTTAACAAATTGCATGATATTCACGCCACTTGAACCCAAAGCTGGTCCTACTGGTGGAGCTGGAGAAGCTTTTCCTGCTTCTATTTGTAATTTTATAATATTACCTATTTCTTTTTCAGCCATTTCTCTTCGCACCTCCTTTAACTAACTTTTTGAACTTGTGAAAATTCTAGTTCTACTGGAGTTTCTCTTCCAAACATAGAAACTAAAACTTTTACCTTTTGTTTTTCTTTATTTATCTCTTGAACAATTCCTATAAATCCTTCTAATGGTCCATTTACAACTTGAACATTATCATTAACATCATAATCAACTGTAACTTCTACTTCATCAAATCCCATATTTCTGATTTCTTTATCTGTAAGTGGAATAGGATCAGTACCTGATCCAACAAATCCAGTAACACCTCTTGTATTTCTAACTATATACCATGATTGTTCAGTAACTATCATCTTTACTAAAACATATCCTGGAAATACCTTTTTAAGATTTGTTTTCCTAACTCCATCTTTTATTTCAACTTGCTCTTCCATTGGAACAACGATATTAAAGAAATAATCTTCAAGTTCACGATTTTTGATAGTCTTCTCTAAATCTGTCTTTACTTTATTTTCATATCCAGAATAAGTATGTACAACATACCATCTTGGAGTTCCTTTTGATTCTTTCTTTGGCTCTTCTTTTATATCTTCAGCTTTTGATTCTTCAAGATTTTGAACTTCTTCTACATTTTCAACATCTTGATTATTATCATCTTTAGACATAATCAGCCTCCTTCTTTTTATAGTAAAAAATTATTGAACTGGCTCAGCTGTAGTATCAGTAGTCTCGCTTGCTGTGGCATCAGATGTAGCTGCTTCTGTAGGAGTAGCTTCTGTACTAGTTTCTGTAGTAGCACTAGTGCTTGCATCTTCTGCAACATCTGCTGTAACTTCATCTGAAGGTGTGTTTTCTTCATTTTCGACAGTTTCAACATTTTCTCCTTCTTCAGCATTTTCATCTGATTCTTCTGATGAAGATACAACTGTCTTTATTCTTTCAACACCTAATTTATTTATATTATCAAAAGCAAAATCAAGTACAAATATAATAACTGCAAAAATCAAAACAATAACAACAACAGCAGTTGTGTTATTAACAACCTGCTTAAGTGTAGGCCATGTAACTTTTTTCATTTCTGCTCTAAAATCTTTTAAAAATGATTTTTTCGTACTAGCATTTTTATTATTTTTTTTATTATCCTTAGCCATATCAGCCCTCCTAAATTTAGGTTTTATCTATTTTGTTTCCTTATGAGTTGTACGTTTTTTACAATATTGACAATATTTAACTACTTCTAGTCTTTCTGTATTATTCCTTTTATTTTTTGAAGTCATATAATTTCTTCTTTTACATTCTGTACATTCAAGAATAATATTTTCTCTTGGTCCTTTTGACGCCATTTTACTACACCTCCGTCTATTTTTGTGAAGCTTTTTTTTTTTATAATTTAACGATGTGATTTCATGATTTTCAAAATCATGCTTATATACTTTACCACAATTTCTTTATAATGTCAATGAATTCAAGCAGATTATTTATTTTTTTTGAACAGAAAATCCAAATTTTCCTATTTTCCTTCCAAGCGAATAATATCCACCATTTGCATACGCAATCAAATTACATTTAGAAATGTCAAAAGCTCCTTTTTCATCTATATATTTTTCATCAGCATCAATTGAAAGAACTTCTCCTACAAATGTAGTGTGACTTCCAAACGTTTTTTCTTCAATCACTTTACATTCAATTGATACAGGACTTTCTTTTATAAGAGGTACTTTTACAAAATTTGCCTTTTCTTTCGTAAGGTGCATCTCTTTAAATTTATCAAATTTTGCTCCACTTTTTACTCCACACCAATCTGTTGCAAATGCTAAATCTTCAGTTGTAAGATTTACAACAAACTCTTTATTTTCTTTTATAATATTATATGAATATCTTTCTGGCCTTACTGAAATATATATAATTGGTGGGTTTGAATTTATTATACCAGTCCAAGCTACTGTCATAATATTTGATTTTTCCATATCTCCGCTTGTTACCATAACTGCTGGAATTGGATATTCAAATGTTCCTGGTTTCCAACTAACTTTTGACATAATAATCACCTCCGTTTATAATTTCAAAAAATCTCTCTTTTTTGTATGTGGAATCACTTGTATCTCTAAATATTATCTCTTTATTTGTGTTTTCTTTTTCAAGCAAATCCATTTTTTCCAACTCATTTTTAACGTGACTTGCAAGTGATGCTGCTCCATAAAAAAAGTTTATGTGACTTCCAAGTCTATCTTTAATTTCTTTTTCCACAAATGGATAATGTGTACATCCAAGCACAACATTTTCAACTTTTCCTTTGTACTCAAGCAGATATTTATCTAAACATTCTGAAATCTTTTTTTCATTTCCCTCTTCTATACTATCCGCTAAGCCTGCACACGAAATGATATATGTCTTATGATTATTATATTTTTTAAATAAATAATGAAATCTTTCGCTTTTAATTGTACCCTTTGTAGCCATTACAAGTGTGGGCTTTTCGTATGCATGATCATATACCATTTTGTATGCAGGTTCAATCGCAAATATTGGTATATCTTTATACTCTTTTCTAAGAATCTCAGCCATTTGCGTGCTTGCTGTATTGCATGCAATTACAATACATTTAGCACCATTTTCTAAAAGATAATCAATATTTTTTCTGCAAATACTATGAAGCTCATCCTTTGATTTGTCTCCATATGGATTATTTGCTGAATCACTTAAAAATAAATATTTCTCATTTGGCATCAGTTTAAGCATTTCTATCAATATGCTTGCTCCACCAATGCCAGAGTCAAATACTCCAATGTATTTCATAATATAAAACATTCCTTTTTACATAATTTGTTAATCTGTCCTTAATGCCTCCACAGGATTCTGCTTTGCTGCACTCTTTGAAGGTATCAAACCTCCTATTAAAGTAAGTACAATACTTATAGAAAGAAGCACCAATCCCTGAGGTATAGAAATATATGCTGTCAAGGTCGGAATATTTGTCACATGCCTTATTATCATATTAGCTGGAAAGAATAAAGTTACCGTAATTCCCACGCCTAGTAATCCAGCAAAGGTACCTATAATACCTGTTTCTGCATTAAAGACTTGTGAAATATTTCTTTTCGAAGCACCTATAGCCCTTAATATTCCTATCTCCTTTTTTCTCTCTAATACACTTATGTATGTGATAACCCCAATCATTATTGAAGATACTACAAGAGATATTGCAACAAATGCAATAAGCACATAACTTATAACATTTATTATTGTTGTGACTGAAGAAAGCATGATTCCAATTAAGTCCGTATATGTGACCATCTTGTCTGTATCACCACTTGCTTCCATTTTTTCATTATAATCATCAATAAAAGTCATTGCTAGCTTTTTTGAATCAAAGTCCTTAGGGTAAACATCAATCTCACTTACATTATCTTCATCTAAATATCCAAATGCTTTCAAGTTACTATCAAATGAAGTTTTTGCATTATTCATAAGTGCCATTATAAAAGACTGCATCTCTTCCTCACTTGTATTTATCATAAATGCACTTGTAAACTTTTCTACATCAATAGAAATAGCCTTTGGAAAACTACTTACTGCATTTAAGATCATCACTTTTATATTATTAGATAAATCTGTAACTATGTCTTGCATAACAGAACTCATTTGTGCAGCTATAGCTCCTGACATACCCTCACCTATTTGCAATAATTGTGCTTTTATTTCTTCAGAATTAATTGAAGCAATAACACCTGCATATAACATGTTTTTTGCTTCTTCTGTAGAAAAATAACTCTTTAAAGATTCTTCAAATTTTGATGGATCAGGTTTATTATTTTTCTTAGCGTATTCTGTATATCCTGCATTTAGTGCTGTGGCAAGTTCCATTACATCATTTTGGTCAATATTCATATTTTTAATCATATGATCCACAAGAATTTGTGTCTGAGCATTTATAATTGCTTTGGCTTCATCTGAGTTTAAATACTCATTCAAATATTCATTAAATCTTGAAGGATCAAGGTAATTATGCTGCAACGCATACTCTTGGTATCCATTCATTATTTCTGTAATAATGCTAATAAACATTTCTTCAGAAATTAATGTTCCTTGATTTTTTTGCATAATTTTGATTAATTGCTGTGATAATAAATTTCTTCCCTCATCTGTAATAATATATTCCGTCATAGCCTCAGGAAGCTTTGCATAATCAGTTGAAATATCTGTAGAAGAATATTTCATATAACCATTTGCAAGATTCGTTATAAGCTCTTTTAATTTTTCATCATCTACTTTTATATTAATGTTATTGAGTAAATCAGGACTTAGCATTGATGAATAATCTGATGGCATGCTATATTTGCTGAAATCCATATTCGTCAAACTAGATGGATCTATGTTAACCTTTGATTGATCAATTTTAAATGCACTAGTTAGCTTGCTTTCATCTATAGAAAACATACTCTTAAAATCAAATTCATCTTTACTATCTTCACCAAATGGCCCATTAGTAAGAATATTTGTATTTGGATTTGCCATTTGTGCTTGTACCACTTCGCTTTCAAATGCTACTTGTCTTAATGTATCTATTAAATCTTCTGTATACCATACTCCTGTCCTAAGAGTTAAAGAATCGTCCTCATCAATCGGAGATGCAATACCAACAACTTTTAAATCTATACCACTTTGTTCTAACATATTTTTCAAATAAGCCTTATCGTTTGATGAATCAACGTATATATTATTTTTTTCATCATATGTATAATATTTCGAGCTACTCAAAACTTTAAAACTTCGACCAACCACATCATCATATTTCCAATTTCTTACATCCGCCGTCCAAGTTGTATTTATCTCATTTGCAAAATCGTCAATTATTTTTTCCAATTCATCATTATCCCTTAATCCCAAAGAATAAAAAATAAAATCAGATAAATTTCCTTCTGAATCTGTAACCACTATGCATTCATTTTTATTTTGTGGCCAACAACCGTATCTTAACTCATATTTATCTTTGTATAAAATGTCATTTTTTGGAAGTTTATTAAAGACATTTATTGAACTATTACTAAACATTATATTAGTCGAAGAAAGTCCAAGAGAACTAAAAGACTCATTTGGATTTACTAGTACATACTCATCATCCTCTAAAACATATATATTGGGCTCTATACCATAATTATATTCTAGTGCTTTCGAATAATCATATATTTCATTTCCTTCATTTTCAAAGTACTGCTTTAACGAAGAAAGGTCATTTCTGCTTACTGCTGAAAGTAGGCCTTCCAAAGTTTTTAGCTCACCTATATCTCCCTCAGCATTTACTCTTTCAGATATCTCTGATCCTCCAATCATAGAAGCCATTGAAAAACTACTATTTAGAATTTGTATAGGATATGAAAGCATTGTCTTTTCTTCTGTATCTTTTATAAATTTATTTACTCCATTTGAAAGCCCCAAAATAAGACCTATACCTATTATTCCTATTGACCCTGCAAATGCAACCATAAGAGTCCTTTTGAACTTAGTTTTTAAATTATTGAAGCTAAGTCCAATACTTGTCAAGAATGACATTGATGCTTTTCCAAAATTTTTGTGAATAGCTTCTTCTTTATTATCTATTTCAAATGGATTGTTATCAGTTATTATTTTTCCATCTTTAAGTTCTACTATCCTTGTTGAATAATTCTTTGCAAGTTCAGGATTATGAGTAACCATAACTACAAGTCTATCTTTTGCAACTTCCTTAAGAAGTTCCATTACTTGCACACTTGTTACTGTATCAAGTGCTCCAGTTGGTTCATCTGCAAGAAGAATACTTGGATTATTTACAAGTGCCCTTGCAATGGCAACTCTTTGCATTTGTCCACCTGATAATTGATTTGGTTTTTTATGAGCCTGATCTTTTAAACCCACTTTTTCTAAGGCTTCCAATGCAAGTTTTTTTCTTTTATTATTTGATATTCCCGAAATTGTAAGAGCAAGTT
>CAYYBL010000022.1:0-19613 GCA_964470175.1 uncultured Lachnospiraceae bacterium
AATTTTCTCTTCTTCTTTTGGTAAAATCATCTATTTTGTCTAATTGTGCAACTCCAATAGCTGCTTGCATATCTGTGGCTTTCAAATTATATCCAAAATGTGAATATACATATTTATGATCATATCCTACTGGAAGTTCTCCAAATTTTCCATCAAATCTATGTCCACACAAATTATCCGTTCCAGGTGGACAACTACATTCTCTTCCCCAATCTCTAAATGATCTAACAATTTTATTTAATAATGGATTATTAGTATATACTGCACCACCTTCACCCATAGTTATATGATGTGGTGGGTAAAAACTTGATGTTCCTATATCTCCTATTGCTCCCGTATATTTCCATTCACTATCTATATAGTATTTGCTACCAAGTGCATCACAATTATCTTCAATAAGCCATAAATTGTTTTTTCTACAAAAATAGGCTATTGTACTTAAGTCAAATGGATTTCCAAGAGTATGCGCTATCATCACAGCTTTTGTTTTTTTAGATAAAGCCTTTTCAAGCATACTGCAATCAATATTATACTCTGGGATTGTAATATCTATAAAAACAGGTACGGCACCATATTGCATAATTGGAGAAATAGTTGTAGGAAATCCAGCTGCTACTGTAATTACTTCATCTCCTCTCCTTATCGCTCTTTCTTTTAGTAGAGGTGATGTAAGTGCCATAAAAGCAAGTAAATTTGCAGATGACCCTGAATTTACTATACTACAATATTTCACGTTAAATTTTTTTGAAAATTTTTCTTCGAATTCTTTAGTATATCTTCCTGATGTAAGCCAAAATTCTAAGCTACTATCTACAAGATTTACCATTTCGTTTTCATCATATACTCGTGATGCATATCTTATTCTATCACCAATTTTAAAACTTTCTTTCTTATGGTATTTTTGATAATATTTTTTTACTAAATCTAAAATCTCTTTTTTATCATTTTCTCTTAAATTATCATCTTCCATCTTTTCCATTTCCTATCCTTTATATTTCATATAAAAGTTCACATTATACTTTTTCTTCAACATTTCTTTTAAACAGAATATAATTTTCATCCTCATATAAAGCCTCATAATTTTCATCTTCTGCCATATATCTTACCATTTCATCAGTTCTTCCTATTAACACATGTGTCACACCATATCTTCCGAAGATAGTCTCATAATAGTATGGATTATTTGTGAGTTCAACCATATCAGAAAAGACTTTTGTATCATTAAATCTATCCAAATATATTTCCGCCCTTGAATCCATAAAGCATTTTATTCCTCTAAATTCTATATATGCCCCTGTACCAAATGTGTTGTACAATTTCATATTCGTAGTATCAAGTTCTGATAATATATAATCACATACTTCAACAGGGCAAAAATCTTTATTTGTGTATGAAACATGTATTCTACTTGTAAAGTTATTCAATGAAAAAACAAAAATATAAATACTAAGAAATGTAAATACAATTTTTACACTTTTATTATTTACCGAACTAAATAGATTTCTATCTTCTATAACTTCATTAACCATCATAGCTAAACTAAATCCAGCAAATATGAAGAAATATAGAATTGATCTCAGTGTTGAAATAGTAAGAATCGTAAATCCAAAAATATATAGAAAATCACTTAATTTAATCTTATTATTGAAAAACAATAGTATAGAGATAAAAATTGTAATCATAACCACAAAAAATGGTTCATCAGCTACAACCAAACTTTCCATTTCTGCAATAAAATCTGATGATATACTTCCAACTGTATAAAATAAATCAGTATATGCTATATAATGATTTGGAGCAATTAATCCTGCAAATAATGATATCACAAATGCTATAATTAAATATTTACTCCCAGCATATGTTTCTACTTTTATTCTTGTATTTTCAAAATGTATAAATTTTGCTTTTGAAACAATAATCTCTGCAATATATGGTGCCATAATTACAAAAAACATAGGAAAAACACTTGCGTGGGCGTTAGCTAAAAGAACCGCAAGAATAAAAATTAGTATGATATATCTTTTTTGTTTTTTTTCTAGTAGAGCATTTAAAAAATAGTATTCCAAAATAAATATTGGTATAGATATAATCTGCCCTCTTGCTGCAAAAAAAAGCTCTATCAAAAATATCATAGCAATAGAATAAAGAAAGGACATATATACATTTACTTTTTTATTAATAAATACAAAAAAAATGATATCTCCTGTAATTCCAGCCATAAACATTACAAACACATATATACCCAAAAATCCAAACTTATTGTACATAGATGCAGTAATAGTGTCAAAAATCCATCTCACATTTGGATACTTTAGTCCTTCGTGCCACGTAAAAGTTTCATCTTCGTAAAAACCTTCACTTAAAATCTTATTGCCACTAGCAATAGTAAAAAAAGTATCATTTTGAAATGATTTCTGAACCAATGATGCTGAAAAAACAAATATCACAATTGAAAAAATTATAATTATCGCATGATTTTTTATATATTTCATAGTACCTCTTTTAATTTTTATATAACATAGTTCTCATTGACAAAAAATCAAATTGACTAAACTGGTTTTCTCCAAATATTATAGAATACCTATTTTCAAAATCAAATCTATCTTTGTATATTCCCATTAAATCACTTCTTTCTATGAATGGAAATCCTCTTATAATCGAAGTATTATAGAAAATTTCAGAAGACATCTCTAAACAATTATCAAAAAAATCAGCAACATTATTTAAATAATTCCTACCAGTTAAAAGTGATTCATTTTCTTTTCTATCGTACTTATATAAATAATCGCCTAAATTTGATTTATCAATATTATTTGTTTTTAACATCCATTGAAGTGCTGTATCATATGCATATCCATTTATAAGTTTACATGAAATATCATTTCTATCATACATAGCTGAGACATAATTTTTAGCCTCATCATATGTTATTTCAGTCACTACTTTAGCATTCGCTTTAGATACAATTTTTTCATTCATATTTCCTAATTCATATCGTGAAATATAAAATCCACCATTTTTCAAACTACTATCTATAAAACCATCGCAGTCCTCATCATACAATTCTTTAAGAAAAATGTAATTAACACTCAAAATTTGGTACTTAGAAAGTTGTATAGTACTACTATTTTCTTCACTTGTACAAGGAACCCAAACATACTGATTTTTATCTTGATCTTCGATTACGTATCCATTATTTACTTCACCTTCAACATAAGTAAAGCCCTCTGGTATATATGGATCCTTTATCTCTGTTTTTATAGTATTTATTGCATTCTTATAATAGTCATTTTCCATCTCTATTTTTTTATCAACTTCATCAAAAAAAGCTTGATTCTCATCTTTTATATAGTGTGATGCAATATTTTGGACAATACTTGATAGTTGAATAAATGACATATATAAAAAAGCAATTGTTAATAAAATATATATAATTATCTTTAATTTTTTGTTTACTTTATTCCAAAAATTAGAAATTTTTTCATTTTCAGTTATCAAAAGAACAAATAAAACAATAATAACTTCACTAACTAGTAGTGCTATACTTCCAGATTTCATTACTTACCCTTCAAATTATTCTTGATTTATCACATTTGTATCACTTGATGAATCATTTGTAATAGTATTTTGAGCTATATCATTATTATCTGGTTCTTCCTGAATTGTATTTGTAGCTCCTTTTCCAGATTCCTCTTCAACTGTATTTGTATTTGTTTCAGGTGTACTAATAACATTTGTGGTATCTTCAGCCGTTATCGTCCCTGTAGTATTCGATACACTGGTATTTGTGGTTGTATTTGTATTAACCTTTATTTTTTCTATTGCTTGTGTTTCTTCATATCCACATACACTACATTTTCTCGTCTTTTTTCCTTCTTCGGAAGTTGTAGCTTCTTTAAGAATAGTCCATTCTCCAAATTTATGTCCAAGTTTCTTGATAACCTGCACTTCGGTATCTCCACATGAACATCTCATTACCTGACTTCCATCTTCTGTGCAAGTAGGTTCCTTTTTACTATTTTTAACTAATTCTGAAAAATTATGTTCATGTCTTGGTTTAGCAGTATCTCCATAGCTAAAATAAGCTATATCCATATCCACATTTCCGGTTAATACCATTTACACTTCCTCTACTGGTGTATTGCCACATATTATAATTTCCCTGATAATTCGTTTGTGTCGTATAATGTGCAAGCCAAAACTTGCAATTAAATGAACTTCTAGACATTCTAGTCGTAATATCACTCTTATTTGCATACATCATTGGCTCATATCCAGCATTTCTCACAAGATTTAAAAAAGTATTTGCATTACTTGTAGCTTGAGCACCTCCAACAGAGCTACATCTATATGCTCCAAAATCTTCAAAATCATATACAACTGGATAGGTAATTCTATATGTTTTTATCTTACTAATAACCCATGCAGCCTCTTCTAAAGCCTCATTCTCATTTATAGCTGTTGAATAAAAGTAAATACCTACCTTTACTCCATTTGCTGTAGCTCCGCTAACATTTGTCTTGAAATACGCATCTTCATATATTTTACCTACAGATTGACCTCTGAATCCGCATCTAATAATAGCAAAATCAACACCAGAAGCCTTTACTTGTGCCCAATTAATTTTTCCTTGGTGTGCTGATACATCTATACCAAATGATTTTGTTCCAACATTTTCAAACATAGTATTGGCTTGAGCTTGACTTACATTTTCACCACCTGTTTTTTTATTTTTCTCTGCATCTTCAGATGAATTTACAGGTGCAACCGTAGATTTTGGAACTTCAATTTTTTTATCACCCACTGTGACTTCATTTTCTTCACTCTTAAGAAGGCTATCATCCACTGTTGAATCATGTGGAACAACTATAATATCTTCTTTTACATCTTCAACATTTTCTTCTTGTACAAAGAAATTTTGACTATTCCCACTTGAAACAGCAATGGTAGTAGCTGTGCTATGTGATTTTTTAAAGTTCTTGTATAGTATTACACCTGTTGCAACAACCACTAAAGTTATAGCTGCACCCAAAACTCTTATTGCTATTTTTGCATCATTTTTTATTGACATTTTTTCCTCTTTTCTTATGTTTATTACAGATTATTTTATTATATTATTATATGAAAATCAATACAAATTATATGCCTACAAAATATACTTTTATTATTTTCTAAGCTCAGCTTTTAATGATTTTTCCAAATTTGCAATGATGTTTTCTATTGCTGGATTTATTTCTTCATCTGTAAGTGTTCTATCATTTGAACCAAATACAAGTGAATATGCCATACTCTTCTTATTTCCTAGTATTTCATTTTCATAAATATCAAATATCTTATAATCTACTAGGAGTTTCCCACCAGATTTTTTTATCACTTTTGAAATCTCATCTGCAGTAATGTTTTTATCTACTAGAATTGCAATATCTTTATTTATTGTTGGATATTGTGATATTTCTTTATATTTCATTTTTCCAGTTTTCTTTGCAAGAAGTTTATCTAAATTTATTTCCATTACATAAACATCTTCTTTTGATATCTCTGGATGCACTCTTCCAAGAAATCCTACCACATCTCCATTTACATTTAATTCTGCAGATTTACCTGGATGAAGTTCTTTTATTGGTTTTCTTGGAACTACAAAACTATATCTTGAGCCATATCCCAAATAATCCATAAGTTCTTCTACTATTCCTTTTAGTATATAGAAATCAACATTTTTCTTTATTCCTATACCTTGTATATACTCACCTGTCATAAGAGCAGCAAGTTTTTTATCTTCGCCATACTCTTCTCCTTTTTTATAAAAGCCTTTTCCAATCTCAAATATAGAAATATCTTTTATATAGTGAGCTTTATTATACTCATAAAGTTTATAAAGAGATGGAACCAAGCTATATCTTAATGTATTTCTATCTTCAGTCATTGGAGCAAGAAGTCTAAGCTCTTCAAATTCATCATTTGTGTATTGATGAGCATCTTTATCATTAACCAAAACATATGGAAGAGTATCACTAAGTCCTAAAGAAATCATTTTATTTCTAATTTCTCTGTCTGTCATATCTACGTATCCTTGTTTCATGCTTGTTTCTGGAAGCTTTCCTTCAATGTTGTCTACACCATAAATTCTGCCTACTTCTTCAATTAAATCCTCTTTTATAGATATATCAAGTCTTCTTGTTGGCACAACTACAGTGATTACTTTACCACTTACATTTGTACCAAAACCAAGTCTTCTAAATACATCTATACAATCATCTTCTGAAATATCTGTACCTAAAAGACTATTTATATCTTCTACAGTAATATCTATTTCTTTTTCCTTATTTTCTGTTTTATCATATACAACTTTTCCTGTTTGGATTTTGGCATCAGCATATTCCTCAAGGAATTTTACTGCTCTTTCCATTGCCATGTAGGTTCTTGCAGGATCAAGTCCTTTTTCAAAACGATTGCTTGCTTCACTTCTAAGAATTTTATTTGATGTTCTTCTTATAAGTACACTATCAAATATTGCAGATTCTATTATTACATTTTTTGTATATTCTTCAATTTCAGTATCAAGTCCACCCATTACACCTGCAAGTCCTATTGCCTTTTTTCCATCACTAATAACTATATCTGTTTCATCTAAAGTTCTTTCTTGTGAGTCAAGAGTTACAAGCTTTTCTCCTTTTTTTGCCATTCTAACTTCAAGTTTTCCTTCAAGTCTATCTGCATCATAAAAATGAAGTGGTTGTCCACATTCAAGCATTATGTAATTGCTTATATCTACTACGTTATTTATAGGTCTTACTCCACTTGCAAGAAGTCTATTTTTTATAAAATCTGGACTCTCTTTTATAACAACATTCGTTGCTTTTCTTGCTAAAAATAGTTTGCAATTTTCAGTGTTAATATCTAATGAAAAAGACTTGTTTAAATCTTCTCCTTCTTCACCATGTGATAAATCAAGTTCCTTAACTTTTTTATCATATATTGCACCTACCTCGTAAGCCATACCATATACTGAAAGAAGATCTCCTCTGTTAGCTGTAAGTTCGAAGTCTATAACTTCATCATCAAGCTGCAAATATGCTACTGGATCCCCTCCAACAGGCGCATCATCTGGAAGTATATGTATACCATTTTTATCTTCTTCTGACAAGAATTTTTTGTCGATACCTATTTCAAAAAGAGCACATATCATACCATTTGACTCTTGGCCTCTTATCATGCCTCTCTTAATGGTTCCATCTGGAAGTTCTGCACCATTTTGTGCAACTATAACTTTTATACCTTCTCTTACATTTGGTGCTCCACATACTATATTTAAAACTTCATTTCCTATATCTACTGTGCAACAATGAAGATGATCAGAATCTGGATGTAGAGTACACGTAAGTACCTTACCTATGATAAGTTTTGTTGCAGGTATAAGTTTCCCTTCACTATCATATTCATTTCCTACTTTTGTCATATCCTCTGCAAGCCTCTTTATATCTATATCATCATCTAAATCAACATAATCTTTTAAAAATTTTCTACTTAATATCATTTCTTTTATTTCCTTTTAATTATTTGGATTTTAAGTTTTCCATAAACTAATCTTTTCTATCAAATTGCTTCAAAAATCTTACATCATTTCCATAAAGAAGTCTCATATCAGTAATACCATACTTAAACATTGCTAGCCTATCTATACCTGTACCAAATGCAAATCCAGAATATATCTTAGGATCATATCCATTCATTTCAAGTACATTTGGATGAACCATACCAGACCCAAGAAGTTCTATCCAACCAGTGCCCTTACATAATGAGCATCCCTTTCCTTTACAATTAAAGCATGTAACATCAACTTCATATGAAGGTTCTGTAAATGGGAAATAACTTGGTCTAAATCTAAGTTCCGTATCTTCTCCAAGCATATGTCTCATAAATACTTCTAATGTTCCTTTTAAATCAGCAAGAGATGTTTTTTTATCTTTATAGTCTACTACTAAGCCCTCTACCTGATTAAATTGATGTGAGTGAGTTGCATCATCTTCTCTACGATATGTTTTTCCTGTACAAATCATTCTTATAGGTGTTCTTTCTTTATTTGCAAGCATTGTTCTTGCTTGCACGCTAGATGTTTGAGTTCTAAGCAAATAATCTTTTGTAATATAAAAACTATCTTGCATATCACGAGCAGGATGGCCTTTTGGAAGATTTAATCTTTCAAAACAGAATTCATCTGTCTCAAGTTCTGGTCCTTCTACTACATCATATCCCATAGATACAAACAAATCTTGAATCTCTTCTATCACCCTATTTATAGGATGCTTACTTCCTCTTATAATTTTTGTACTAGATGATGTTACATCTATTTTTTCACTCTCTAACTTCTGAGTGATGGCTTTATCTTTCAATTCTTGCTCTATTTGATTTAATTTTTCTTCTATATTTTTTCTCGCATCATTTACTATACTTCCGACTTTTGGTCTCTCTTCCGCTGAAAGTGAACCTAATCCTTTCAAAAGACTTGAAAGTTCACTCTTTTTCCCTAACAACTTTGATTTCAAGTCTTGAAGCTCCTGCAGATTTTTTACTTTTTCAATATTTTCTTTTGCTTCTTTTTTGACTTTTTCTATACTTTCTTGAATTTCATCCATTTTTCCCATCTTTTTTCTCCTCTTCTATAAAATAAAAAACGCCCCTCAATAGGACGTCCAAATAAACGTGTTACCACCTAAATTCATTAAATTAATAACCTCTTTAGCTATAAAGTCGCAACCTCTCATGACTACATATCACCACAAGAACATCAAAAAGTGAATTTCACTAAATGTATCTTTTGCAAGCTCCCAGCTAAAACTCGCATTCTCTTTAAAGATAAAACCACTTAGCTACTATGCTTTTTTCAAACGTTTAAATTAACATAATAGTATTTTACAACATAAATTCAATAATTTCAAGTATAATATTAATCTATTGTCCTTTCTTCATCGTTGTTCTTATCACCATTTGTATTTTCAGCCCTATATTCTACTTTGCTTATGTTCTTATTCGCTACTGACCTTCCTTCCATGTATCGAAAAGCATCTCCATAATAACTTTCTCTTTCTTCCCCTTTTTTAAAGGCTTCATATACTTTTGCTCCAAAATCATCCATCTTCTATCTCCCTACTTTAAAATTATTGAAAGCTCATTTTTATTATATTCTTCTATTCTACGCTTTAGCGGTATAATTACGTATTTCTCAACAGAGCTAACTCTATTAAATTTAGTTTCAAAAAATCTAACTACCTTTTGAAAAATATTTTGGTTTCTTACTTCCTCTAAAGAATCAGTTTTTTCAAATGCTGATGTAAGTTTTTCTATTTTTTCTTGCTTAAGTTTTACTATCTCTTCACTTATTTTTGCAATCTCTCTTTTGTAATTTTCAATATTTGTTTTATTTCCATTTTCTAATCTTATTATTTCATCATAGTTTTCATTATTTGTGACATCTATTTCACTAACTACATCCTGACTGTCCATAAACATTCTCATTTCGTATAGATCCATAGATTTATTTTCATTCTTATTTTTTGAAATTTTGCTAACAAAATTTCCTATTGTATCACTTATTGATTTTTTTGCTCTATCGTTTTCTTTTTGATAGTTTCTTATTACTTCTTTATCATTAAAATATTCAACTGAAATATTTGCCATGATAAGAGCAGCTTCTATTTCAACTTTCTTCAAGATAAGTTCTTCTATTTTTTTATCGTAATAATCTGTAACTTTCTTTAGAGAAGTTTCATAGTCAACCATTACTTTGGAAATCATATCTTTTATCTTGCTATAATTCTTATCCTCTTCATTAAACTTTGAATCAATTTGACTTACTTCTTTTTTTATAAGTATAAGCTCATCATTTACCCTGAGATTAATGCCATCTTTCGTCTCTTCAATAATTTCATGTCTACCCTCCATTGCTGATTTCTTCACTTTTTCCTTTGATTCCTCATAGTATTTCATAAGTGAAACATATTTGTTTTCCACGTCCAAGATATTCCTCCTTTAAGATTACTTATATTCTATAGGCTTAGCTTCTTTTCCATTTGTCTTAACTCTAAACATCCTATAATCACTTTCATCACCTTCATATGATTCCAAGTAATACAATTTTCCTTTTGCTATGTTTATCTTTGTATCCGAATTTTCAACCTTTACTATGTCAAGTAGTCCCCTTCCATCAAAAGTCATTCTTGAAATAACACCTTTTTCTTCATTATAAAAATAAATGTATCTACTTGTAACATTAAAAGTATTGTTCTTCACAAGGTTTGATATTACTTTACAATTTTTACCCTTCAAGTTCATCCTACATAAAGCATTTTCTTTAAGATTATAAAAATAAATTTTATTTTTGTATATTTGGATTTTTTGCATATCATATTCTTTTGTGATATCTACAATCTCATCAGTATCTAAATTAATTTTTCTAAGATATCCCACGTTATCCACATAAAATATGTCATTTTTATATAACACAAAATCACTTATATTTGCTGAAACAATAACTGCCTCATTATTGTTATCATCCCTTAAATCTAATCTTTTAATACCATATCCACTGTTTTGTGCAGTAGAATAATATACAACATCATCTTTTATGTAAAACTTTCTATGATTTGTTTGAATACTGGTAATAACCTTAGAACTACTACCATTTGTTTTTATACTTTTTATATCCATAGTAAGTTCATTTCTAGGTGTCATATAATAAATTGTATCTCCAACAATTGTTAGTCCATATGCATTATCATCAGAAATAATATATGTTTCTTTTTTTGATTCTTTAGCTATTCCATTTGGATATTGATTATAAAAAATTTCATCATCGCATTCAAGTACCATTCCATAATTATGTATATTTCCATATGGCACTTCATTTGTTAGAAGTTTTGATATTCCAATCAATGCAAAAATGAGTAATACTAGTAATATCAACCCAGCAGATATCACAAAAATAAGCATTTTTTTTGTTTTTATACTGAACTTTTTACCATTTTTTTCTTCATTCTTTTTTAATATGTTGTCTCTTTCTGTTTCTATATTAAAAGTTTGCATATTTAAAAATCTCCTCTTTTGAATTCTTTTTAATTCACATCTGCCATATTAAAATCTTTATCAATAGAAAAAGCATATACATCAACCATAACTATCGCTTTATCTGTTGATATTGTAGTAGATACTTCAAATCCATCTATGCTAAGTCCATTTAATGCCTCTAAAGTAAATTCAACTTCTTCTCTTTCATAAGCTCGTCTCATCTGCTTTATTTTATCCTCAAGTGCTGCTCTAGCACTATCTCTAGTAACTATATTTGAAGATGAATTCTGTGTAAATATTGAACTTGAGCCATTTTCATTCAGTAAATTAATACTCTGCTCCTTTGCTCTTTTCACCACATTTATTTTATCTTGCAAAATGTTTTTCAGTTTTTCGTAATCTTCATCTGAAAGCTCATCTAAAAATACACTATTATCATCATTTAATTCTTCTATATCATTAAGCGTTGAGAAATTTATATTATTATCTATAGTATATTGCTCTTCTAGCTTATTAGTAGAAATGATAAGTGTAGCATTATTTTTAACCACATTTGAATTTATATCACCAATTGTTTTTAGATTTAGTGTACATTTTTCATTAACTTCTTCATTATCTATCTTTTGATATACAAGTTTTATATTATTGTTTGAAACATCAGTATACTTATCTATTTCTAAACTAAATCCATTGTACTTATCATTCGTATCATTTCCACTACTATCTACTTGCTGGCCAGCAGAATATGAAATACTATCTTGAATATTAAATAGTTGAGAATTATTTCCCTTGTATAGATATGTAATTTTAATATTATTTTCTTCATTTGAGGTTTTTAAAAATTCTATATCTAGTTTATTTTCATTTGGTAGTTCAAAGCTTATTTTTTCAGTTTTTTCATCACTTACATAAACTATAACTTTAAGTCCATTTCCTTTATAATCTTCTACTTCACTTATGTATTTTTCAATTCTTTTCTTAAGAGTACTTACTTTTTCATCTACCTTTATTCCTATGATAAATCTAAGCACATTGCAAAAATCATCATTTTTTAACGCTTTCTTATCTTTCATAAAATCATTTATGTAAAGAGTATCAAGTTCAAATTCATCCAATAATGATTGAAAATACGTTTTTCTATTTTTTACTACATTAACATTAAGCTCTTGTATATCTGCTTCATCTATTTCATTTGCTATATTAATAGCTGTATTTTCATCAGAAGTACCTACTATTTGGAAAAATCCATCAAATATTGTATTTGTACTTGTTTCATTTGTATTAATTGTATCTACATTATTTGTGTTATCTGTAGTATTTTGATTATCTGTAACATTCTGATTATTTGTAGTATTTTGTACATTTTCATTTCTAGTAGTTTCTTGTTCTATTCTATCGTTATTTTCTGATTCTGGCTCTGATTCTGATTCGGGTTCTCTTTCTCTCTCTCTCTCTCTTTCATTGTTATTTTGCTCTGTCTGATTTCTTTGAGAAGATTCTGCATTTATCTCTACCTCATTTCTAGAAGTATTAGTATTTCTCTCAATAACATAGTGATTATCTTCATTATCTTCTTGACGTCTAATTACAAGATTAATAGTAGATTCATCATCTTCTGTAACAACCAATGATTCAATATCTTCTATTTGTCTTGATTTATCTCTATCTTCGACAATTTCAGCATCAATAGTAACTCCTTCTGAAGCATTTGATAACTTTTTCAATATTTCTTCATCATTTTTTATGCTTGAAAGAAAACTAATTAGATAGCTCTTAAATTCATCCTGCGAAAAGCTGAGTGTATATGCTGTGACAGGTATCGAAGAACCGTTTTTATCAAGTGAGATATTTTCTGTTACTTCAAACTTGTCCTCAGATACATTATTCATGAAATTATTAAACAAATTTTTTATATACTTCTCTTTTTCATCTGGAAGCATATCTATTGCTTTTATGCTCAGAGCTTTATCTAATTTTTCACTATCAATATTTATTCCAAGCATTTTATTTGAATTTTCGTATCTAGTTGCTATATATTTGTTTACTATTTGCTCTTGAAGTATTCCATATGATCTTTCATCTGTAAGTAGCTTTAGTGTAAGAAAATCATTATTTGCAAAATTTATATTTATTTCATCATATGTCCTATCCTTTTTTGTATCTGTTTTAGTATAAAGATTTATTCCAAACTTTGTAAGATCAACTTTTCTTCCTGAATTTGCAGAATTTCCATTTGAAAAATTAATCTTCGTATTTATTTCAGAATTTTTTGAAAGAAGTTTTTGATACAAATCCACATAAAAAGAATTATCTGCAATTTTAATAATATTGCTACTTTCAAATCCTTTTTTAAACATATTTTTTGAAACATTCTCAGATGATTTTGTTATAAAAAAATACGTTCCTATTAGAAAAAGCAATATAATTGCGATAACAATAATTATAATCAAAAACTTATTACTATTTTTTGATTTATTATTAGATTCTCTACCTATGTAAATATCTTCTATTCCGTTATCTTTTCGCATCTTCTAAACCCTTTCCTATAATATTATATATATAATGCCAAAAAAAGACAATAAAATAAAAAATAAATTTTTTTAAAAAAATATAATATTTTTGAAGGGAAAAAAATTTTTATATAGTATAATAAAAATAGAGCGTATAATTTTTTATTATATGCAAACTTATAGAAAGAGGTGCAAAAAAATGCAAATTACAGATGTACGTTTAAGAAAAGTTAATTTAGAAAACAGAATGAAGGCAGTTGCTTCAGTAACATTCGATGGAGAATTTGTTATCCATGATATCAAAGTTATTGAAAGCCAAAATGGATTGTTTATAGCTATGCCTAGCAAAAAAACTCCAAACGGAGAATTCAAAGATATAGCTCATCCAATCAATGCAGAAACAAGAGAAAAGATTCAAAAAGCTATATTAGATGCATACAATGCTCCTGATGCAGACACAGAAGCACCAGCTACAACTACTAAAGCTGCTGAATAATTCAAATTTTGTTTATAGCAATAAAGAAGCACTATATATATGTATAGTGTTTTTTTGTGTTTAAAGAGTTGAATTTGAAAAATGAAAATAGTATAATATCTTTGAAATTTTGGTTAAGGAGACTGTTATGGAATTTGAAAATCTAGAATCATATAAAAGAATACACTTTGTTGGTATTGGTGGCATAAGCATGAGTGCTATAGCTGAAACATTAAAAAAATGGGGATACACTATCACAGGTTCAGATATTTCTGAAAGTAATATCACAAATAGTCTTATATCACATGGTATACCTGTCACAATTGGTCATGATTTAATAAATTCTAAAAAGGCAGATCTTATAGTATATAACGCAGCAATAAAAGATAACGACCCAGAGCTTATAATCGCAAAAGAAAACAATATAAAAGCCGTAGATAGAGGTACATTTTTAGGATATCTCACAAAACTATATAAAAAATCAGTATGTATATCTGGTACACATGGTAAGACTACTACCACTTCCCTTGTTTCTTTGTGCTTCATAAATGCTGGTAAAGATCCAAGTGTTGAAGTTGGAGCTTTAGTAAAAGACATTGGTGGAAATTATAGAATTGGAAATGGAGAATTTTTCATTCTTGAATCATGTGAATACAAAGGCAATTTTTTAAAATTTTTTCCACATTCAGAAATCATACTAAATATTGACAATGATCACTTAGATTATTATAAAAGTTTTGAAAATATCGTAGCTGCATTTGGAAAATTTACATCACTACTTCCTTCAGATGGCCTACTTGTTACAAATGCTGATGATAAGAACTGTATAAATCTAAATAAATACACAAAAGCAAATTTTATAACCTATGGTATAGATAATCAAGATGCAAATTTTGTGGCAAAAAATATTTCTTTTGATAAAAACGGATTTGCAAGTTTTGATGTATATAAAAATAATGAACTATACGATTCATTTAAACTTTCAATTGCTGGAAAACATAATGTATCAAATGCACTTGCTTGCATCGCATTATGTGATTACTATGGCATTTCAAAAGATGTTATTAGAAAATCTTTACTTCAATTTACAGGAGCTGAAAGAAGACTAGAGTACAAAGGATCAATAAAAAATAATACTATTTCTATTTTTGATGACTATGCGCATCACCCTACTGAAATAAAAGCAACTTTTAATGCTCTTAAAAACAAAAAATTTAATGAATCATGGGTAATATTTCAGCCTCACACTTTTTCTAGGACAAAAAAATTATTGAATGATTTTGCTGAAAGCTTAAAAGACTTTGATCATATTATACTAGTAGATATATACGCTGCAAGAGAAAATGATGATTATGATGTATCTTCAAATGACCTTGTAAATCTCATAAATGCGAAAAATAAAAAAGCAACATACTTATCATCATTTGATGATGTTGCTGAATACATAGAAAGCCATACCCAAAAAGATGATTTGGTGCTTACTCTTGGAGCTGGCTCTGTAACAAAAATTGGTCCAATGATAATTAATTTAGATAAAAGAAGTAAATAATAAATGCGGACAATTATATAATACTAAATAACTGTAATATAAGGTAAAACCCTTCAATTTATAATTGAAGGGTTTTTATTATTTATAAATTATTTTTATCATTTTAATAGAATCATTCAAGTTAGAATTAGTATTTTCAATAACCATATTAATTGCTTTAAATTTCTCATTTTCTGTTGCTGTACCTATTGATTTAAAATCCATTACCCAAGTATACTCTGTAGCATTCCCTGCAGGTATTGAATAACGTGCATCATAAAAATATCGTGTATCATTATGATATTTAGGCGTATACGTTAAACTTCCACTATTTCCTTGCCCTATTTGCTTTTTAAATGTAACCTCAATTTGTCTTATTTGCTTCAAACTCAATATGCTTTCTTTTGCTGAGTTATATCCGCTAGGATCATTTGAATCATAATAAATTTCATATCCATAGGAATCATCAAAAGCATTCATTTTATAGGTATTATTTCTTTCTTTTCCAACTGCCATGTAATATGCTTTTCTTAAATCTCGAAAATCTGCATAAACAGGATTTGGATCTTCAGGAAATTTGGAATCAAATATCTTCTCCATATAATCATTTATATCATTCCCACCATCTTCCACATCTTCGCCATAATTTCCATCATTTATACATTCATAACACGCTAAATTCTTGTGATCATATTTATAATGTTTCGCACTTGCAAGCTTATTATATAACTTATCATACTTGACTTCCTTCGATGAAAAAGATTGAAAAATTGTTGGTTTAGGATCGCCTTGAAATAACTTTTCACAATCTATTTTATGGTATATCGATTCTGTATCATTATAATTAGAAAAACCATCATTAGCAACATAATAAATGTTTTCAGGATGAGTAACAAGTTCATTGTTTGTACTCGATACAACCATATAATTATTATAAATTTTCAATCCACACTTCATACCTTGCATAAAAGAAACAATAGATGGATTTGAAAGAATATTATTCCATTCATATTCTTGAAGAACTGGCATAGCATAATTAAAGCCAGAATTCGTTGATGTTGTTTTTGTTGTGTCATCATAAAATAAACGATATACTTCGTTATTATTATAAGTAGACATTGCTAAATTTAAATTGTACTGTATAGAATCTCTTATAACATTAAGTTTGTGTGAATAAAAAATTGAATCTGTATCTATTTCCGTAACACCATTACTTGAATTATTTCCGTCTAAAGATTCTCTTTGTAAAAATTTACTATTTGTATATTTTGAAGTATCTTCCCCTATTGACTGGCTTATCTCTTGTAATGTCGTATATTTTATACCTGATATTTCTGTAATATCACTTTCTCTTATCATACCTAAATTATTATTTACCCACTTTGTAAATATATATGCTTTAGTATAATATACTATGCTTGACATCATATCTAAATTATATTGAAGTTGATTTATGCAAGCATTAATATTTTTGTACCTTCCATCTTCTATTCCGTATTGATTCTTCGTATTCTGTAGCTTTATTCTTTAAGATAGTCATAAGCGACTCATATTTTTGTATTTCTGTTTTCTTTCCCCAATCTTCAGCATTTTTTACTGTCAATAATAATAATTTGTTTTTACTATCATCATCTGGATTATCAAGATCATAACAACCTTTAAATTCATCAATCAAAGCATCACAAGTACGAAGATCATCTGTACTTATTTTCACATCATCACCATTACTATTATTACGTATATTTATATCAACTATAATTTCTCCGTTTTCAATTTTCTCTTGTGCTGTATTCTGATTTAAACTATCTACGCCTATATTAGTATTAGTAGCTTTATCTCTTACAATTATATTTATATACTGATCATTAAGCAAATAACCAGATTCAGTATAATAAACCTTCTTACTATCATCACTTTGAAAAATTGTATATCCCTCAACTGTCATATAATTATCTAAAGTGTACACTATTGTATAATCATATTGATTTCTCGATGAGTTATCCATACCAACGTATCTTGCAGAATAAGGCATATATGATTTTAAAACGCTTTTAACAGATTTCTTCGCATCATCCACGTCGGTAGTTAACCTAGTATATTCTGAAATCTTACCATCTTCATCATATGTTTTTTTGCTTGTATTTGTCAAATATAAAAGTTGTCCATAATCCTCTTTTTTATTGCCACTATTTGCCAAATATGTAATACTTGCATCACTTCCATAAGCTGAACCGCCATGTCTATATAAATAAAAACCAGATGTTGTTTCGAATGATACTCCATCATCACCAACTTTTATTGCGGTACCATCAGATGAAGTGGCCATTTCTGGCACAGAAGTAGGAGAATATATGTAATATCCATCATACAATGTATATAAAATTGCTGGAATGTAAGGTTCTACATATGATTTACTTGCGTTTGAAAGTCCCATATTAGTAGCTAAAGTATTAAAAAAGATGCTATTAGACGCATCAATAATTGTCCTTAATGAATCAGATACTGTGGATAAATCCTCATTTGCAGTATTCAATTCGAAAGCAGACAATGCATCATAAGTAGCATCTAAAAGTTTTGTGTCATATCGATTTTGAAGTCTTATAGTGTCAACTTGCAAACTTAAATAATAACTTAAAACTAGTAATAAGGGAATACAAATCAAAGTAAACATAATACTCAATCCTTGTAATTTCATTTGTATCTTCCTTCATAAAATTAATTTTTCGTAGTTGCAGTAACTACACCAGAATGTTGAGCAGATATAGAATAATTATCTCCTCCTGATATAGAATAAAAAATACTTCTAAAAGACTGTGATAATGTTTTATTTGTATTCTTTACACTTACTGAAAGAATATCCCCCTCTTTCATTCTGAAGATTCCACTCTTTTCTATCTCATCAACAACTTGAGAAGTGAATATAGCGTAGTAAACATTCTCACCAATGACATCTCCTTGTGTCCATGCAGATTTTTTTCCAATATTTTCATCTAAAATTTTAACTTCAATTTCTACATCATATGTATTTCCAGTAGCGTTTATAGTTGTAATTAAAGTTGTATAATTTTCCATTGTAATTTTTCCAACAGCTCTTGAATCATCTACAAACTTAGTAACAGCTGTTTGTACTGAAAGCTGAGCTATATCATCACTTCTTTCTGAAACTGATAGAAGCGGAAACATAAACATAAGAATAGCAGCAAGTATAATTGCTATAAAAGTAATTAATGTATCACTCATAAAATCCTCCTTAAATATCTGTGATATTAAAACTATCTAATCATTTGTTGTCTATAACCTTTTCTCCATCTCGATCACTATTATTATAAATTGTATAGATTATAACTATTTTATCCTTTGGTTTCATTCCTGTTACCAGTGTATCGCCTTCCTCAGTCTCTATAGACTCTCCTGTATAAGTATAGCTTACAAATTTTTCAGTAAAAAAGTACTGAGGTACTCCATGTATAGTTGTATAATTATTAGCCTTCAACGCCCTAGCAAGAGGATTATTTTCAAAATTGACATAAGATCCATTTATGTATCCACTCGAACCATTTACAAAAAAATCAACTCTTTGCTTTATATATACATTGTCAGAACCCCACACTGCACCATACATACACAATCTATCACTCAACTTATAGCTTTCCCAATGCCCTCTACTAGTCATAGATGGCTCATTACAATAAACATCTTTAAGCACTTGTTTCTTCGCTGCTTCTGATTTTTCCTGAGGATCTGTATAATAATTCTCTTTATTAAAGCTTTTTGCTTGGAAAACATCATTTTCTAATGCTAAATCAAAAATATGCACAAGTCTAGGTGACCCCTCATGATTATTACCAGTAAAATCGGTTAATTTTTTTTCACCCGTTGTAGCATCATACAATTTTACACAAAAATTTTCTTTGTAGTACCTATACAATGTAGGAATAACTGTATTGCTGTCTACAACTCTCTCTTTTCCTTCTTGTACTGCTTCAGTAGCAAAACGACTCTCTGAAGACACTAATTGTATATTATCATAATACTTTGT
>CAYYBL010000023.1:0-19339 GCA_964470175.1 uncultured Lachnospiraceae bacterium
TTGTAAATTTTATTTTTTATTGGTATAATATCATAGATTTTTAGAAAATCAAGTTATTACGAAATGGAAAATTTTTTATGAAAAATGTTACAATATATACAGATGGAGCGTGTTCAGGAAATCCAGGACCTGGTGGATGGGCTGCTATTCTTATATATAATGATATAAAGAAGGAAATTTCAGGAGCTAAGAAAGATACTACAAATAATATAATGGAAATGACAGCTGTCATTGAGGCACTTAAGATGCTTAAAGAACCATGCAAAGTAAGTGTCTATACAGATAGTGCGTATGTATCAAATGCATTTTTAAAAGATTGGATTGGAAAATGGCAAAAGAATAATTGGAAAACCTCTGGAAAAGAAGATGTAAAAAATAAAGAGCTATGGGAAGAGTTATACAGCCTTACAAATATCCACAAAGTAGAGTTTATAAAAGTAAAAGGACATAGTGATAATGATTTAAATAACAGGTGTGATTTTTTAGCAACATCAGCTATAAAAAGTTTATAAGTTTAGCAAAACTTAAATAAATAGTAAAGGTGAGATTATGAAAACAATTGGTGTAACAGGATCATCAGGATCCGGAAAAACTATGGTATGTAAAATACTTAATAAAAGAGCAGATGTAGAAATTATTGATGCAGATAGTATTTCAAGAGAAATACAAGTTCCAGGAAATGAATATTATGAAAAAATTAGGGAAAGATTTGGAGATAAGATAATTCTTGAAGATGGGAACATTAATAGAGAAGCTCTTGCCATGATAATATACACTGACGATGAGGCTAGAGAAGATCTTAATAATCTTACTTTTAAGTATGTAAACTCGGAAATAAAAAATAAAGTAAAAGCTTTGAGTGATACAAATATTGGATATGTGGTTATGGATGCTTCTCTTTTGTATGAGTCAGGACTTGATAAGCTATGTGATTACGTTATAGCACTTATAAGTGATAAAAAACTTAAAATTCAAAGAATATGCCAGAGAGATGGGATTTCTCCTGATGTTGCTATGATGAGATTAAATATACAGCAAGATGATATGTTTTTTGAGGATAGGGCTGATATTCTAATAAAAAACAAAAGTGATAAGGATAGTGATTTGGAAAAAGAGGTAAAAAGAATTTTTTCTAAATTAGACAAAATGAAGTAGGAGTACAATATGAAGGTTTCAGAATTTAACTACACTCTTCCAAAAGAACTTATTGCGCAGCATCCATATGACAATAGAGATGAAGCAAGACTTATGGTTTTAGACAGAGAAACAAAAAAAATTGAAGATAGAATTTTTAAAGATGTAATAGATTATTTAAATCCAGGTGATTGTTTAGTAATAAATAATACAAAAGTAATTCCTGCGAGATTATTTGGAATAAAAGACACAGGTGCTCACGTAGAAGTTTTATTATTAAAAAGAATCCAAGGGGATATTTGGGAAGCCATGGTAAGACCTGGAAATAAATTAAAACCAGGAGCCAAAGTTAATATAGGTGATGGAAAGTTAGAAGTAACTATTTTAGATGTTGTTGAAGGTGGAAACAGGAGAGTAGAACTCAAATATGATGGTATTTTCAATGAAGTGCTAGATGAGGTTGGACTTATGCCTTTGCCACCATATATTACAGAAGCAACTAGAGATGATAATGAAAAATATCAAACTGTGTATGCAAAATATGATGGATCAGCTGCAGCTCCTACTGCAGGATTACATTTTACAGAAGACTTACTTGAAAAGATAAAAAATAAGGGAGTCGATATTGCAAATGTTACTCTTCATGTTGGAATTGGTACATTTAGACCTGTAAAAGTCCAAAATGTTGAGGATCATGAGATGCATTCAGAGCATTTTTATATAAAAAAAGAAGATGCTGAAAAAATTAATAGGGCAAAAAAAAGTGGACACAAAGTAATAGCATGTGGAACAACTTCTTGTAGAGTACTTGAGTCTATTGCAGATGAAGAGGGTATGGTAAAGGAATTTGAAGGAGATACAAATATTTTTATATATCCAGGATATAGTTTTAAGTGCGTAGATAGGTTAATTACTAATTTTCACTTACCAGAATCAACGCTTATCATGCTTGTCTCAAGTTTGGCAGGCAGAGATTTTATTTTAAAGGCATACAATGAAGCAGTTCAAAGAAAATATAAGTTTTTTAGTTTTGGAGATGCTATGATTATATTATAGAAAGGTTGTATATGAAACAAGCAGTTACTTATGAATTATTACATATAGATAAAAATTCAGGTGCAAGGAGAGGAATAGTACACACTCCCCATGGAGATATTCAGACACCAGTTTTTATGCCAGTTGGTACTCAAGCAACGGTAAAAGCAATGACTCCAGAAGAACTGAAAAGTGATGTTAAAGCAGAGATAATACTTGGAAATACGTACCATCTATTTCTTAGACCTGGACATAAGCTTATAAAAGAAGCAGGTGGACTTCACAAGTTTATGAATTGGGATAGAGCTATTCTCACTGATAGTGGTGGATTTCAAGTCTTTAGTTTAGGAAAACTTAGGAAGATTACTGAAGAAGGCGTGGAATTCAGATCATATTTGGATGGAAGTAAGAACTTTATGGGACCGGAAGAATCTATGGAAGTACAAGAAGCACTTGGATCAGATATTATGATGGCTTTTGATGAGTGTTGCCCATATCCTTCTGACTATGAATATACTAAAAAATCTATGGAGAGAACCACAAGGTGGGCAAAAAGATGTAAAGATTATCATAAAAATGAAGAAAAACAGAGTTTATTTGGTATTATTCAAGGTGGATTTTATAAAGATTTAAGGAAAATAAGCGCAAATGATCTTAAGGAAATGGATTTCCCAGGCTATGCTATAGGAGGTATTAGTGTAGGTGAACCAAAGAGTGAGTTCTTAGAGATGTTAAGGTATACAACACCTTTAATGCCAGAAAATAAGCCAAGATACCTCATGGGAGTAGGAAGCCCAGATTATCTTATTGAAGCAGCACTTAGTGGTATAGATATGTGTGATTGCGTTTTACCTACAAGAATTGCAAGACATGGAACTGCTCTTACATCACATGGAAAATTAGTTGTTAGAAATGCTACTTTTGAAAAAGATTTTGGACCATTAGATGATGAATGTGATTGTTATGCTTGTAAAAATTATACAAGGGCGTATATAAGACATTTGGTAAATACAAAGGAGATATTAGGAATCAGACTTCTTTCTATTCACAACTTAAGATTCTTGACTAAATTAATGGAAAATATTAGAATAGAAATTGAGAGAGATAATCTGAAAAATTTTAGAGATGAATTTTATGATAAATTCGGTTATACAAAAGAAGAATATAAAATTTAACTAAATTTTATATTAAGAAAGGAAAAAAATATGAATCTTGAAGAGAGCGATTTATTTAAAAAAGAACTTGAAAGTAATAATAAGAAAAAGAGAACAATAATTATAGGAATTCTTGTTTCTGTTATTATTATAATATTGTTAATTGTTTTTATTTTTTACATAAATTATACAGACAAACATACTCATAAGCTTTTTATAAACAGAGATTACGCAAGTGCAAGGTATCGCTCAAAATTGGAGTATAAAACTTTAACGGATGATGAGATAAAGTCTGTGCTTAAGAATTATGGGATACCTGAAGAAGAAATAAAGATTGAGAAATCAGAAGATCCAAATAAATATTATTTTAATATAAAAAGCATCGGAGAAGAACTTGGATACAAATATTTTGTTGGTTTATACGAAGAATATGACATAGATCAAGAAGCTGCTACCTTGCAAAATACATTTGAATATGTTTCATTAAAGTTTGGTGAAAACTATTACGAAAAAAGATATGATTCTACTACTGGGCAGCTTGGAGGTATAGCTACAACCTTAAGTTATGATAGTGATTATGTTGAAAGATATAAATTAATTAACCCAATACTAAAAGATGATAGTAATAATTTATATGTTAGTTTAGATGATCTTGTTGATATGTTAAATATTACTTATAAGTGGGGAGATGAATATTGGAAATATATCATCAGTTTGGATTATATTGTAAATACAGAAGCAATTAAGGTTGCAAAATCATTTAAGGGGATGTCATTAAGTTCAAACTATGATAACCTTAAGGCTCTAAAAGATGGATATTATGTAATGTCAAATGGAACTGGATTTGGAGTATTTAAAGCAGCAACTTCAAACTTTATCCTTTCACAAACATATGCAGATGTTGTATATAAATCAAACATAAAAGAGTTTTTTGTTACAGTTGATTCTGGTAATGTTGGTCTTGCTGATGATAATGGGAAAATAATTATAAATCCAAATGATTACGAAAAATTATCATTGATTGATGATACATATAAGCTTTTCCAAGTTGGCGAAAATACTGGAGATGGTAAAAATACCAAATATGGTGTTTATAGGCAAAAGATAAGTGCTGAGAAAATAATACCACCAGATTATGATGAAATAGGATATTCAATATCAAATTTTCCAGTTGATTCATACATTGGTACTAAATACTTATGGTTTAATAAATATATACCTGTAAAGGCTGTAAATGATAGTGACAAATATGGACTTTATACAATTGATGGAAATCAGGTTCTTACAGATAATTTTAATAATTTTGGATATATTTCTAAAGATAATACTAAAGTTTCTGCTTTGGTTATTCCAAAGGAAGTAGGTATAAATGCTATTGTTGTCGGAAGAGGTGGAAAATATGGCCTTTTCGATATAAATAAAGACAAGATGGTATTACATCCTGTTATAGATGCATTTTATTCAAAGTATTCAAATGGAAAAAGAACATTTTACTATGATTATGGAGAGGATGTTGGAAAAGAACTTTCAAAACTTATTGATGATTTAGGTTTAAGAGATATAGATAAAAATGGAAATTATTTTGAAGGCGGAACAAGGACTAATGATGGTAATGATGAAATAATAAATACATCAAAATTTAATTCAAAATTTGAAGAGTATAAGGATGATCAGGATAGTGCAGGAGTAAATAAATTAATTAAAGTGCTTATAAATAATGCAGAAGAAAATGCAAATAATATAAAATATATACCTAATGTAGAGTTTTACGATAGTATAAGTTCATCTATGGATATTGAACCAAATAAAACACAAATTGACAAACAAGAGAGTTATTGTGATTTACTAAATGATGCTGCTAAGACATTGGTTGCAAATCAAAAGTATAAAGTGAAAATTGATTATAACGAAGAAAGTGGATTAGTTAGCAAAATTACAATTAAACCTATTGATAAAAGTGAATAAATAATATTGCTAAAATATCAACAATATTTTGAAAAATATTCAAAATATTGTTGATATTTTTTTTTTTTTAATATAAAATCCAATAATGTTAGAGAGTGTTTTATGATTTACATAAAATTTTGAAACTAAAATAGTAGGAGGAGATATTTTGGAAAAAGTATTAAGAGTTGTAAAAACATTAGTAGTTATAGTTGTTTGTATTTTAGTGTCATTTGTAGCTTTTGGAGGTGTATTCCAAAAAGATAAAGGAGTATGGCAAAGCAAGTTACTTGAATATACCTATGGTATGGATTATAAAGGATATAGGGAATTAAAGTTTAAGTTAAATGACGATAGCGGTTCTGAAAAAGAGTATTATATAGATGATAATGGAGAAATAAAAGGAGAAGTCATAGATAAAAGTGAGAATGATGGATCACTTACAAATGGTGAGATACAGCTTGTTGATGATGATGGCAATCCAATAACTGATGATACAGTAACTGCTTCTGAGGAAAATGAGGGAAATGAGGAAAATGCAGAGGAAGTGGACTCTAATGATCCAACATCTAAATATAGAAAAGAAAGAAGAACAATTGCTGCTAATCCAGATGAAGTAAAAACAAAAGAAAATTATAATTTGGCAAAAAAGATTGTAAAACAAAGATTTAGTAAATTGAATCAATATGAGTATAATATTAGACTTGATGAAGAAACTGGTGAAATGATTGTTGAGGTGCCAGATGATAATTTCGTGATTGTAGAACAGTCATTAGTGTCAACAAAGGGTAATTTTCAAATGATTGATGCTCAAAATGGCTTAGTACTTATGGATAATTCTATGATCAAAGATGCATATATGGCATCATATCAAAATCAGGGATATTTAATAATTGAATTTAAGAAGGAATATGTAGATACTTTAAAAGATATAAGTAATACTTATGTAGAAGTGACTGAAGAAACTGAAAAAACTGAAGAAAGTGAAGAAAGTGAAGAAAGTGAAGAAGCAGGAGAGTCAGAAGAAGATGAGCATGACCATACAGCTGAAACAAAAAATGTCTCAATAAAGATTGATAATACTACTATTGTTCCAGCAACGTATTTTGGGGAAGAGATTTCAACAGGTATGCTACAATTGGCACTAGGTGATGCGGCAACCAGTGAGGAATCACTTGCAGAAATTGAAAATGAAGTAAATGCACTAGCTATATCAATTTCTTCAGAAAACATGCCTGTTGAGTACGTACTAAGTTCAGATAATCTTATAAAATCAGAAATTACAAATGAAGATAAAGTAAATATTAAAATTGTAGCTACAATTTTAGTACTTATTGTTTCTATTATATTAGTTTTAAAATATAGATTCAAAGGTTTAATGGCAAGCCTTGTAGGATTATTCTATATAGCTGTGTATACACTTATGTTAAGATATACAAATGTATATATTACATATACTTCATCAATAGTACTAGGTGTACTTGTTATGATGAATTACATGTTGTTTAATAAAATTTTGAAAGAATCAAAGAATGAAGACAATACTCTTTACTTTGAAAGAAATATCAAAAAATACATTTTTGAAATGATTCCATTTGCAATTGTTGCAATTGTATTTACATTTATGCCAGCAATAACAATTAGTAGTGTTGGAATGGTTGCATTTTGGGGATTGATAGTTCAAGGATTTGTCTTAGGACTTACATATGTAATGGATATTATTTAAGTTTATAGGTATCTTACAAAACCTAAATATATGGTTAAGGATCATAAAATGAAATTAGATGGAAATAAAGGAATAGTATTATTAGGATTAATTTTATTAATAGTAGCGGGAGTTATCGTAGTTTCGTTAAAAGGATTTAATGTTGCTTTAGAATATGAAAAACATGAAAGAATAGACCTTAAAGTTGGTAATAATGTAAATTTGAAAGATGTTGAGGGTATTTGCAAAGAAGTTTTAGGAGATAAAGAGTTTAAGGTCAGAAATTTGGAGGTGTTTGGTGATTCTGTTTCAATATTATCAGAAAATTTCACTGATGATGAAGAAACAAATATTTTAAGCAAAATAAATGAAAAATATGGAACTAAGTTTGTAATTGAAAAAGAAGATGAAGCTGAAGAAAGTGCAGAAGAAAATGCAGAAGAAGCAGAAACAGAAAGTACACCTACAGAAGAAAGCAGCACAGAAGCAGCTGATGAAGTGGTTCAAGATAATGATGAAAAAGAAGTATCTATAAAGTCAATACCAAAACTTAGGATTAGAGATATGGTATCACCATACATAAAAGGTACAATAATAGCAAGTGTACTAATAATGCTTTATTTGATTATTATGTTAAAGGTATATACAAAAAATATTATCAGAGGTGTTTTAGAGTGTCTTTGTGACATTTGTCTTGTGGATTTTGCTTTAGCTGCATTAGTAGCAATTTGTAGAGTACCTATGAGTCCAGTGATTATAAATGTTTTATTGATTGTTGCATTACTTACAACAATAAAATTTATAAAAAATATAGACAAACTAGATGATGGTGAGGCAGAAAAAGAATAGTATTTTAAAGTAAAAATTTACAAAAATTTAAGTAAATGACTTGATTTTTTTGTAACACTATTGTAAAATAGTTTTGCTTTAGAAGTACCATAGATTTAGTTTTTTAGAAAAAAACCTACTTATTACTCGATCTATGGCATATTAAAATAAATAGGAGGATTAAAGAAATGACAAAGGAAAGAAAACAAGAAATTATTGATACTTACAAGAGAGATGAAAACGATACTGGATCATCAGAAGTTCAAATAGCACTTCTTACAGAAAGAATTGCTGAGCTTACAGAGCATCTTAAAGTTCATAAGAAGGATAATCACTCAAGACGAGGACTTCTTAAGATGATTGGTAAAAGAAGAAATCTATTAAACTATTTAGCTAAGAAAGATGTAAATAGATATAGAGAAATAGTTAAAAAATTAAATTTAAGAAAATAAAAAATTGCTCACTACCAAAAGTAGTGAGTTTTTTTAATAGAAAAATGCTTTGCATTTTTCTATTAAAAAAAGCCTTCGGCCAACATTGCACACAAATTTACTTCGTAAATTTGGCGCGAAGAACATTTCTTAGCCGTTCGAACGAATGTGAGGTACGGATAAGTTATGCAGAGAAAAAACGGGAACAATTGACGAGAGTGCTGCCTTTTCAGTATAACATAATGTTCCCTTTTGTTCTTATAGGAAATACAAAAGTATTTTCTATAATATATTACTATTGAATTATTTAAAAAAATATAGTAAAATAATCAAGATTATTTATTTGAAAGGGTAGCTTGTACAATGTACTAAATTTTTTAGTATATTTTAGAGGTTACATTTCAAATAAATAAAAATATTTATTTAAGGAGGAATGTATATGCTTAAAACATACAGCATGGATTTGATGGGAAGAACCCTTCAAATTGAAACAGGAAAAATGGCAGGACTTGCAAATGGAAGTGTTTTAGTAAAATATGGAGATACAACTGTTCTTGTAAATGTCACTGCTTCAAAAGAACCAAAGGATGGGATAGATTTTTTCCCATTATCAGTTGATTATGAAGAAAGGTTATATGCAGTTGGAAAAATACCTGGAAGCTTTCTAAAGAGAGAAGGAAAGCCTCAAGATAAGGCTATACTTACAGCAAGAGCTATAGATAGACCACTAAGACCTTTATTTCCAAAAGACTTTAGAAATGATGTTGTAGTAAGTTGTCTTGTACTTTCTGTTGATCAAGACAATCAACCAGAAGTTTGTGCTATGATAGGAGCTTCTTGTGCACTTTCAATTTCAGATATACCTTTTGGAGGACCTACAGCAGCCGTTTCAGTTGGATATGTGAATGATAAAATAGTTATAAATCCAACAGAGAGTGAAAGAGATAATTCAAGACTTACACTTACAGTAGCTGGAACAAAAGATAAGATTGCTATGATTGAGGCTGGAGCAGATGAGATTCCAAATAAAACAATGTTAGAAGCAATTAAGACAGCTCATGTTGAGATAAAGAAAATATGTGAGTTTATAGAAAACATAAAGGCAGAAATTGGAAAACCAAAATTTGAGTATAAATCATTTGCAGTTAACGAAGAAATATATAAGATAGTAGCTGATGAGTTTTCATCAAGAATGAAAGAAGATGTTCAAACACCAGATAAGCCAGAAAGAGATGCTAAGATTGATAAACTTACAGAAGACATAAATAATTGGTATACAGAAAAGTATGGCGAAGAAAAATTTGAAGAAGATAAGCAAGAAATTGCTGACAGTATTTATAAGCTTGAAAAGAAAACCGTTAGACATCTTATTCTAGATGAAGGAAAAAGAGTAGATGGAAGAACTATAAATGATATAAGACCACTTTCATGTGAAGTAGGACTTATACCAAGAGTACATGGTAGTGCTATTTTTAATAGAGGAAGAACACAAGTACTTTCTATAGTTACTTTAGGAATGAAAAGTGAAGAACAAATGCTTGATGGTCTTGATAATCAAGAGTCAAAAAGATATATGCATCAATATAATTTCCCTGGATATAGTGTTGGTGAAGCAAAATCATCAAGAGGACCAGGAAGAAGAGAAATAGGTCATGGAGCATTGGCAGAGAAAGCTTTAGTTCCAGTACTTCCTTCAGTAGAAGAATTTCCATATGCAATAAGAGTTGTATCAGAGGTACTTAGTTCAAATGGTTCTACATCACAAGGTAGTATTTGCGGTTCTACACTTGCACTTATGGATGCAGGAGTTCCAATAAAAAAACCAGTTGCAGGTATTTCTACCGGTCTTATTACTGATGATGAAGATCCAAATAAACATGTTGTTATTACTGATATACAAGGTATAGAAGATTTCTTTGGCGATATGGACTTTAAAGTAGGTGGTACAAAAGATGGTATTACTGCTATTCAGGTTGATATTAAAGTTGATGGACTTTCTTATGATATTATAGAAGAAGCATTTGAAAGAACTGAAAAAGTAAGAAATTATATTTTGGATGAAATAATGCTTCCACAGATTTCAAAACCAAGAGATGAGATATCAAAATATGCACCAAAAATTGTTAACATGAAAATATCTGTTGATAAGATTAAAGATGTTATTGGAACAGGTGGAAAAACCATTAACAAGATTATTGAAGAGACAGGTGTTAAAATTGATATTGAAGAAGATGGTAATGTATTCATATATTCAGATGATATAGATGCTGCAAACAAAGCAAAGACTATTATTGAAGAATTGACAAGAGAAATAGAAGAAGGCGGAATATACACAGGAAAAGTTGTAAGAATAATGAATTTTGGTGCTTTTGTTGATCTTGGCGGCGGAAAAGAAGGATTATTACATATATCAAAGATTTCAAAAGAACGTATAAATAAAGTAGAAGATGTTCTAAAAATTGGTGATGAAGTTACAGTTAAAGTTTATGAAATTGATAGTCAGGGAAGAATAAATTTAACTCGTAAAGACTTGTATATAGATATTCAAGAGGATGAAACACCTAATGAATAAAAACTTGATTTATTAGTGATATAGTGGTATAATAACTAGTGGACAGATAATCTACAAAAGTAAAGAGGAGTTTGGTTAAATGAAATATTTATATCTTTTACAACAAGCTTTGATATGGATTATAACTATATATTGGGCATATCAGATAGTAGTTAGTTTTTGCTCACTTATAAAGTTAAAGGATAAAAAAGTCATAGAAGAAAAAAATCATAAATTTATGGCTATAATTCCTGCTCACAATGAAGAAGCAGTTATTAGAAATCTAGTTGAAAGCTTGCAAAAACAGGATTATCCAAAAGATATGTATGATATATATGTTATTGCGGATAATTGTTCAGATGCTACAGCTGATATTGCAAAAGATGCTGGAGCAATTGTAATGAAAAGATTTGATGAAGCTCACAAAACAAAAGGATATGCATTAAATTGGTTTTTAAAGCAAAAGATTGAAGAAGATGCTGATTACGATGCCTTTTGTGTGTTTGATGCAGATAATATAGTAGATGAGAATTTCTTAAAGAGTATGAATAAAAAGCTTTGCCAAGGTGAAGAAATAGTTCAAGGATATAGAGATATTAAAAATCCTACAGATTCATGGGTAGCTGGTGGATATGCAATCTTCTATTGGATGATGAATAGATTTTATCACTTAGCAAGATACAACCTTGGTTTATCTCCACTTATAAATGGTACAGGATTTATGGTAAAATTCGATATTATAAAGCCAAATGGATGGCAAACCAAGACACTTACTGAGGATATAGAGTTTTCTCTTATAAATATTGCAAATGGTAGAAAGCTTGGATGGGCTACAGATGCTGTAGTTTATGATGAACAACCAATCGGATTTAAACAAAGTTGGTCACAACGTTCTAGATGGACTGTAGGGCATTTACAATGTTTGCAATACTATACAAAGGACTTAGCAAATGGAGTTAAAAAATATAAAACACTTATGAATTTTGATGGCTTTTTGTATATGATGGGAATTCCAATGATGATACTTACATTTTTACTTCTTGGAGTTAATACATTGATGTATATGGGTGCAGAGATGACATTTGCAGATCTTATCGGAAATTATGCTAGATACTTGATTGCAACATTTATTTTACCTGTTATTACAGGAGTAGTTATAATGCTCCTTGATGGTAAAAAGGTTAGACCAATGCTAAAAGCTATTATTTGCTATCCACTATTTCTTGGTTCATGGATTGCTATAAACATAAAGTGCTTATTCAAACAAGATACGAAGTGGGAGAAAATAGATCATGTAAGAACAGTTGCAATTCAAGATGTTGTTACAAAATAGATTAATTTTTAAATAAAAGTTCAAGATTTTTGTCTTGGGCTTTTTTTTTTATTTTGTATTGTAAAAATTGTAAAAAAATGATAGTATAAGACATTATTGGGGGATAATTTATGCAAGATACAAGTAAGATAATTGGACAGCTATATAATGCTATAAATGATAGAAATAATATATATATAAATGAGCCTATGAGTAAACATACATCTTTTAGGATAGGAGGACCTGCAGATTATTTTATTAAAGTAACTTCTCTGCAAGAGTTAAAGGACATTTTAAAGATTGCAAATAAATTTGAGATACCTTATTTTATTATTGGAAATGGTACGAATCTTCTTGTAAGTGATAGTGGTATCAGAGGTTTTGTTATAAAAATCTGTTTAAATGAGTTTACTATCAAAAAAAATTCAGATGAATATGTACTTACACTTCAATCTGGATTTACACTTTCTTCTCTAGCATCATTATCTATAAGGGAGGAAATTACTGGATTTGAATTTTTAGTTGGTATTCCTGGTACTATTGGTGGTGCTGTTAGAATGAATGCAGGAGCATTTGGATATGAAATCAAAGATGTTCTTATAAAAACAAAATATCTTACACCAAGTGGTAAGATAAAGACTATGACGGCAAAGGAACATGAATTTGAGTATAGAAATAGTGTTTTTTCAAAAAATGATGGCATCATTTTAGAAACAACTCTTGTAGGTAAAAGAGGAAATAAAGAAGAAATTGAAAATAAAATAAAAACTCTTTTTGAAGAAAGAAAAGCAAAACAACCTTTAGATTTTCCTAGTGCAGGAAGCACATTCAAAAGAAAAGAAGGATATATTTCAGCAAAGCTTATAGATGAATGTGGACTTAAAGGATATAGAATTGGTGGTGCAGAAGTTTCTACAAAGCATGCAGGTTTTATAGTAAATGTTGGAAATGCTACATGTAATGATGTACTAGAGCTTATTAAATATATCAAAAATAAAGTAAAAGAAAAGTTTTATGTTGATATTGAATTAGAAATACTTGTAGTTGGTGAGAATTATTAATTGGTAAAGGAAGAAAGAAAATAATGAAATCTTTTTTAGAATGGTTTAAAGCAAGTACTAAAGTTAAAAGATGGATATGTCTTATATTAGTTGGTATAGTACTTGTATGTTATGGTATAGCAAAAATTCTTGTTTCACAAGAAATGACATTTTTTGAAATAGGAAAAACAATTATTATATTTGTTATTGGATTTGTATCAATTGTTGTAGGAATTATATTTATACAAAAAAGAAGCTTAGAGATTATTATAGAAGCGAACAACACTGATAGTGAAAAAGGTAAAAAAGCAGGATTAAACATAAAGTCACTTATATTTAATAAAAAGGTATATGAAGAAGGACCTAAAGTAGTTGTTATAGGTGGTGGTAGTGGTTTAAATATTGTTGTTGAAGGTATAAAAAAATACACAAATAATATTACTGCGATTGTACCTATTTCAAACTATGAGCAGGGAGATAAGTTTGACAACCTTGGATATATGCCTTTAAAAGATGTTAAGGAAGGAATTATCTCACTTTCAAATAATGATGAAGTTATGAAAAAACTATTTTCATATAAATTTACTCAAGAGCCTTTGGTTGGAATGAATTTTGGCGATATATACATTTCTGCAATGAATGAAATATATGTAGATAAGTCAGAAGCTATCAAAAAATCTAGTGATGTGCTTAATATAGTAGGAAAGGTACTACCTGTTACTTTAGATGAAATTACTATATGTGCAGAGCTTAAAGATGGTACTATTATAAAGCAAAAAAATATGATACCAGAGATTGTATCTCAAAAAAATCAATCAATTAATAGAGTTTATATTGCACCAAGCAATTGTAGACCGGCTCCTGGAGTTATAGATGCTATTGAAGATGCAGATGTTATTATTATAGGACCTGGAAGTCTATATACAAATGTTCTTCCAAGTTTACTTGTAAAAAATATAGCAAAAGCTATCAAAGATAGTAGAGCTTTAAGATTTTATATTTCAAATATTATGACAGAGCCTGGCCAGACAGATAATTATAAGCTTTCAGATCATATCAAAACAATTAAAGATCATGTTGGTATGGATATCATTGATTATTGTCTTGCAGATACAGGTGAAGTTGTTCCAGAATATGTTAGAAAATATAATAAAGATGGATTTGATTTACTAGACTTAGATATAAAAAGAGCAAATCAGTACAATGTAAAAGTAATTCAAAGAAACTTCTCAACAATTTTAAATGGTAAGGTTAGACACAATCCAGATGCTATAGCTGAAGTTATCATAGAAATGGTATGTAATGAACTTAAATTTCACGATATGCAAAACAACACACAGTATTTGTTACTTCAGAGTGTACTTAAGGATCAAAGAAAGGCTATAGAAAAAGAACAGGCAAAATTAAAGAAAAGAAATGAAAAGAAAGGAAACGAAGATCCTAAAGAAAGTAAATTTTCCTTAAAATATAAGGATAGATTAAAATCTATAAAAAACACTGAAGAGATTACAGAAGAAAATAAAAAATTAGCACGTCAAATAGAAAAAATGGAGCAATTAAAAAAAGCTCAAATGAATAAATCAAAAAAATAAGAATATAGAACAAAAGAAGAGGTTAATTTAAATGAAAATTTCAAAGAAAAAGATGGATTTAAAGGATAGTTTAAATAAAGAGTGGATTATAACTAATGGTATTGGTGGATTTTGCTGCTCAACCATTATAGGTGCGAATACTAGAAGATATCATGGACTTCTTATAGCTTCTCTTAAGCCACCTGCACAAAGATTTTTGATTCTATCAAAAGTAAATGAAAGTGTAGCTGTAGGCGATAAAAGCTATCCTTTATTTACGGATGTTTGCAAAGATTTTGTTTCTAATGGATATAAGTGCTTGGAAAGCTTTGAAAAAGATATTTTACCTGTATATACATATAAAGCAGGTGATGTTAAAATTGAAAAGACTATTGCGATGGTATATGGTAAAAATGCTACTGTTATACAATATAAAGTAAAAACAGGAAAAAAAGATGCTAAATTCACTCTTGCACCTATAGTTAATTTTAGAGATTTTCATAGAATGACACCTAATCATAATTTTGCGTTAAAGTCAAAAGTTGAAAAGAATGGAATAGTAAAACTTGTTGTAGATGAAAATTCAAAAAATCCAATTTATATGTATTGCGAAGGTGCTAAATACGAAAAACATGAAAATGATATTTTTAGAAACATGAGTTACCTTAAAGAAGCTGAAAGAGGTTTTGAATCTGAAGAAGATTTGTTGGTTCCAGGGACTTATGAGATAGAAATAAAAGCACATTCTGAAGATGTTTTTTCATTTGTTATGTCACTTGAAGATGATGCCCATGAAATAGATAGTCAAAAAGTAATAAATGATGAGATAAATAGAGTGACAAACATTATAAAATCTACAAAACTACTAGTAAATAAGAAAAGATATACAACAAAAGAAAAGGAATATAATGAATTTTTGCAAAACCTTCTTGTATCATCAGATACATTCATAGTAAATAGACCATCATTTGGTACTCATTCTGTGATTGCTGGATTTCCATGGTTTTTAGATTGGGGAAGAGATACTTTAATTGCATTTGAGGGTTTATTTCTTATAACAAAAAGATTTGAGCTTGCAAAAGAAATATTGATAACATTTACGAAAGATATAAAATCTGGACTTGTTCCAAATGGATACTCAGAATATGATAACAAGCCTTTATACAATAGCGCAGATAGTTCACTTTTATTATTTGAGCAAGTAAATAAGTATGTATCGTACACAAAGGATTACGACTTTGTAAAGAAAAAACTATATAGTGTTTTAAATGATATTATTGATAATTATAGAGATGGAATAAATTTAGATAATAATAATATTTATATAGATGAAGATGGTCTTCTTTCTTCAGGAACAAAAGATACTCAAAACACATGGATGGATGCTAAAGTAAATGGTAGAGCTGTAACTCCAAGAAATGGAAAAGTAGTAGAATTAAATGCATTATGGTACAATGCCCTTAAAACAATGGAAAATCTATCAAACAAATTTGGCAAAACCAAAAAAGCAGTTAGTTTCAGTGGAGAAGCTGAAAAACATCAAAAAGTATTTGCTGAAAAATTTTATAACAAATCTAAAAAATGTTTATATGATGTAATTGGTGATGATAAAATAAGACCGAATCAACTTTTTGCTATAAGTACTACATATCCAGTTGTAAAGCCTACTTCAGATATTGGAAAAAACATATTAAAAACTGCTAAAACAAAACTTCTTACAAAATATGGCTTAAGAAGCTTAGCAAAGGGTGAAGTTGGATTTATTCCACTATATAGAGGGGGACCTGTTGAAAGAGATGAGGCATACCATCAGGGAGTTATATGGGTATGGCTTATTGGATTGTATTATGATGCATTAAAAAACGTAATGAATGAGGAGAAAGATAGACTTGATAAAGAGAAATATATAATCGAAGAAGAAAAACTATTAAAAAGTATTTATGATACATTTAGAGAAGAGTTTGAAAAAGATGGTATAAATACTATATCAGAGCTTTATGATTCTACAGCCCCATATAGAGCTGGTGGAACATTTTCTCAAGCATGGAGCGTAAGTGAAATACTAAAAATTGTGGTAAAAGGTAATTTTAAAGGGTAATTTGCTATAAATTGCCCTTTTAATAAAGGAAATTAATTATGATAGAAGTATTAAATGTATATAAGTCATATGATAAAAAGAAAAACGTTATAGAAAACCTAAATATGGTCATAAGAGATGGAGAGATATTTGGATTTTTAGGACCAAATGGTGCAGGAAAAACCACTACTATAAAAATGATTACAGGAATACTAAGTATCGACAAGGGAGATATTTTATTAGATGGAAAAAGTATCGTAAAAGATTCTATTGAGGCAAAGAAAAGATTTGGTTTTGTTCCAGACTCTCCTGATTTATTTTTAAAATTAAAGGGAATAGAATATTTAAATTTTATAGCAGATATTTATGAAGTTTCAAAAGAAGAAAGAGAACAGTTAATAGTATACTGGACAAAAAAGTTTGAAATATACGATAAATTGAATCTAAAAATTCAAGAGTATTCACATGGAATGAAACAAAAGATTAATATAATAGGTGCGATACTTCATTCACCTAAAAATCTTATTTTAGACGAGCCAATGGTTGGACTTGATCCTAAATCGGCATTTCTTTTAAAAGATTTAATGAAAGAATATGCAAAAAATGGAAACACAGTATTTTTTTCTACACATGCTTTGGAAATTGCAGAAAAAATATGTGATAGAATTGGTATTATAAAAAATGGAACCCTTATTTATATAGGAACGATTGATGATTTAAAAGCAAATTTGAAAGAAAATAAATCTTTAGAAGATATGTTTTTGGATATTACTGAAACAAACGAAGAGGATGATAAATGAGAAATGTTATATTACTAACTAATATTTTACTAAAACAAAACTTACAAAAAAATTTTTCTGAGGGAAAATCTAAAAAGTTTTTTGTATATATAAGTGTATATACATTTTTAGTCTTGTTCGTTGTATCAATTTCCTATGGAGTAATTACAGGACTTGAGTTTTGGGGACAAGAAGAGCTTTTTTTGAATATACTTTTTGTATCGTATTTAGCTCTCGTTTTTTTGCGACTTATTTTTTCAACAATGAATTCACTTTTTTATTCACGTGATAATGAAATATTATTAACATATCCTGTACATACTGAAGAAATATTATTATCAAAAGCAAATGTTCTTATCTTTTTTGAATATTTTTTTGGACTAATTATTTTTATCCCAGCTCTTTTTACGTATGGAGTGTGCTGCTCACTAAGTATAAGTTATTTTATTAAATCAATTGTATGCTTAGTTATTTTTCCGATCATACCAATTAGTTTAGCAATGCTTCTTATTTCTTGTTTGTATAAAATTCTTAAGTTTGTTCGAAATAAGGAAACAATGCAATATTTTGCAATTTTTATAGTGTTTTCTTTTATGATTTTTATTCAAAAAATATTAGTCAATTTTTCAGATGACAAGACAAATATAGAAGTTGCTGAAAAGCTTTTGATTTATAAAGATCATTTTAATCAAATCATTTTGAAGTTTTTTAATCTTAAAATTTTAAAAGAATTCCTTTTGCTTGAAGGAGAAAAGCAATTACTTAGTATTATACTTTTATTTATACTATCTATTATTACGATGATTGTTATATGCTTTTTTATATCAAAGATTTATATAGGTGTAGTCACTTCTCTAAATACTGTAGATAACCATAAAAAGATAGGAAAATACAAGTTTAAGAGACATGGAATATTTAATTCATATTTTACTAAAGAAATGAAAGTATGGATAAGAAACCCACTATTTTTAATGCAATGTATTTTGCCACCAATTGTTTTTCCTTTTATCTTTTTAATACCTGCAAGTTATTCATTAAAACTTCCTGAAGGAAATACATTTGTATTAGATTATATAGTAGGTGTTATGAATTCAAGTGGTGGATTAGTTGGATTGATAGTAAGCATATTTATTATAGTTTGTATATTTATATTTAATTTTACATCGAGCTTAGCAATTTCTAAAGATGGATCGAGTGCGTACTTTATGAAATATATACCTATAAATTATGCTAAGCAGTGTTTATACAAAGCCTTTATGGGAATAGTTTTAAATATGTTTCCAATATTCTTTCTAATGATTTTAGAAGAAAAGTTTTTAATAGGGCTTTCACATAAGGTTATGATTTACACATTTATAGTATCAGTCCTAATGAATATATATGTAAATTTTTTAGGAATTTATACAGATTTAAAAAATCCAAAAATAAATTGGGGACAAGAATATGCCGTAGTTAAACAGAATTTTAATATTATGATTTCTATGGCAGAGATTTTGCTAACATTTATAATTGTATCAACTGGTATATTTATTATAACTGTTTTAACTAATATCGACATATCAACATTTATAATTTCAATTATACTTGTTATACTTTGCGTTAAGAGATATAATGGACTGGGTAAAGAAAAAATGTTTAATAAGATTTAAAAGGAGAAAAGTATGAAGAAGATAATTATTTGCATTGTAATAATAATGGTTTGTGTAGGAGGTTTTGTTTTTTATGAATTGAAAAATAAACCAGAAGTACAAAATGATGGAATAAATGGAATAGCTACG
>CAYYBL010000024.1:0-7031 GCA_964470175.1 uncultured Lachnospiraceae bacterium
CATCAATGCTTGTACTTGGACTTGGAGGAGCAATTATTAGTTTCAAAACAGGTGGAGACATGGTAGTACCACTTTCTGGTATGAGCTTAGCAGCAATAGTTGGAGTATTATTAAATCTATTCTTACCTGAAGAAAAAGAAGAATAATTAAGATTGTTTATATTATTATAAAAAATATGAGGAGATAATAAGGATACATATTATCTCCTTTTTTATTGACAAAAAATTCAATATATACAATAATGAAGAATATGAGAATAATTAATTATTTTAATTATAATTCAATAGTAATTCTAACAATGTTCTTTATAAGTCTAGTAGAAGTGATTTTACATTATGTATTACATGGAGTAATAGTTGACACATTATTTTCAACAGAAAGGGCATCTTTTCTTAATCCGCTTACATATCTAAGATCTTTTACGCATATTTTTGGACATTCTGATTGGGGACATTTTTCGAGAAATTATATGAAAATTTTATTATTAGGTCCTATGATAGAAGAAAAATATGGGTCAATAAATTTACTTATAATGGTAGCTATTACTGCATTTGTGATTTCACTTATAAATGCAATTGTTGGAAAAACGAGACTTAGAGGTGCAAGTGGAATAGTATTTATGCTTGTTGGTTTAAGTTCAATTGTAAATATTTCTGATGGAAGAATACCACTTACTCTTGTTCTTATAATCATTTTTTATGTAATGGATGAAATAATAGATACAATAATAAATGCAAATGATGGAATATCACATTTGAGTCATTTAGTAGGAGCTTTGTGTGGTATTGTACTAGGTTTTATTTGCATAAATATAAATTTAACTGAATCAGTTTTAAATTTATTTTAAAATTATTAAAAAAATAAATAAAAAGTTGTTGACAAATCTTATATACCGGTTGTATAATAGAAAAGCATGAGTTAGCGATGATGCAGAATGTGGCTACACATATAGTGGAGGGAACTTCTGCTGAGCATGTCTTGGCTTTGACCGGGCGATAAGTTTGATAATCAGTAACCTAACTTATCCAAGACAAAAGTGTTTAAATAAAGATTTTGAATACTAAAGAAGGCTTGGATTTTATAATGTGTATAAAAGATACACTAGGGTACGTTGTAAACTTGCCGTTAACTAATAATAATATTAAGGAGGAAATATTAAATGGCAACATCAAACAAAAATGTAGGAAGTGACAAAATAAGAATTAGACTTAAAGCTTATGATTATGTTGTTTTAGATCAGTCTGCTGAAAAAATAGTAGATACTGCTAAAAGAACAGGTGCTAAGGTTTCTGGACCAATTCCACTTCCAACAGAGAAAGAAATTGTAACAATTTTACGTTCTCCACACAAGCATAAAGATTCAAGAGAACAATTTGAAATGAGAACACACAAAAGAGTTATAGATATTCTTTATCCAACACAAAAAACAGTAGATAGCTTGATGAAACTTGAGCTTCCAGCTGGTGTCGATATCGAGATTAAGCTATAACTTAACGAATACAAGCGATAGCGAAGTATGAGTTTAGTTAGAGCTATATGCAGTTCGAACAAAGTGAGAACTACGTACATATAAAATAACTTAACGAATACAAGCGATAGTAATGAAGTAAAATCTAAAAACCAAGCTAATTTTATTAGCCAATAGTAGGAGGAAAAAATGAAAAAGATAATTGGAAGAAAAGTTGGAATGACACAAATCTTCAATGAAGTTGGTGCTGTTATTCCAGTTACAGTTATAGAAGCTGGACCTTGCCCAGTAGTTCAAGTAAAAACAGTTGAAACAGATGGATATAATGCTGTACAACTAGGATTTGGCGAAGTTAAAGAATATAAAGTAAACAAGCCAGAGCAAGGACATTTTAAAAAAGCTGGATTAAAACCAGTAAAACATCTTAGAGAATTCAGAGTTTGTGACAAATGTGCTACTGAAGTTAAAGTAGGAGATGAAATAAAAGTTGATACATTTGCCGCTGGAGAAAGTGTTGATGTACAAGGTATATCAAAAGGTAAAGGATTTCAAGGTGTTATAAAACGTCATGGACAATCAAGAGGACCTATGGGACATGGTTCTATGTATCACAGAAGACCAGGGTCAATGGGATCTACTTCTACACCAGGTAGAGTATTTAAAGGTAAGAAATTACCAGGACACATGGGTGTAAATAAAGTGACAGTTCAAAATTTAGAGATTGTTAGAGTTGACTTAGATAAAAATGTAATTCTTATAAAAGGATCAGTTCCTGGAAATAAGGGAAGCATTTTGAAGATAAGCAAGTCTGTAAAATCAGCTGATTAGTAGGAAGGAGGAATAATGATGCCAAGTATAGATGTATATAATATAGAAGGAAAAAAGCTTAAATCTATAGATTTAAAAGAAGAAATTTTTGGTATTACACCAAATGAAGCTTTAGTTCATAGTGTTTTAGTTAATTATCTTGCTAATCAAAGACAAGGTACACAAAGTACAAAGACAAGAAGTGAAGTCAGAGGTGGTGGAAGAAAGCCATGGAGACAAAAAGGTACTGGTAGAGCAAGACAAGGTTCTATAAGAGCTACACAATGGATCAAAGGTGGTATAGCTTTAGGACCAAAACCAAGATCATACAAGTACAGAATAAACAAGAAAGAAAAGGTTTTAGCTATAAAATCAATACTAAGTTCAAAGCTTACAGAAAATGATTTAGTAGTAGTAGATAAATTCAATTTTAAAGAGATAAAGACAAAACAAATGGAAAAAGCAATGGAAAATCTTAAGATTTCTGAAAAAGCATATGTTTTGTTACCAGAAAAAAATGAATTTGTTCAAAAATCTGCTAGAAATTTGGAAAAAGTTTATACAGGTTCAGTAAATACAATTAATGTATTTGATTTACTAAACTGTAAAAAATTAGTCTTAACAGAAGACACAGTTAAGAAATTAGAGGAGGTGTATGCATAATGATAGCTGAAGATATTATACTAAGTCCAGTAGTTACAGAAAAAAGTACTATTGAAACGCAAAACGGAAAGTACACTTTCAAAGTTGCAAAGAAAGCAACAAAAATTGATATAAAAAATGCTGTTGAAAAATTATTCAATGTTAAAGTATTGAAAGTAAACACAATGATAGTAAGTGGAAAAGAAAAAAGAGTTAGATATAAAGCTGGAATGACACCAGATTGGAAGAAAGCTATAGTTACTATAGATAAAAATGCTGGTGATATTAAATATCTTGGAAAGGGCGGAAAAGAAGTTAAGGTTTCTAAGAAATATAAGACAGAGATTGATGAATTTTCTGCAACCTAATATCTAGAAAAAACTAGGATAATAAAGAATATCTGCATGCGGAGCAGGAAAAAATCCGTAAATAAGATATGAGTTCAAAATTATTTGAACGAGGATAGGAGAATAAAAATGGGAATTAAACATTATAATGCTTATACTCCATCAAGAAGAAATATGACAGGTTCTACATTTGAAGAAGTTACAAAAAAGACTCCTGAAAAGTCATTACTTGCAAAAAAGAAGAAAAATGCAGGAAGAAATTCATATGGTAGAATCACAGTTAGACATCAAGGTGGAGGAAATAGACAAAAATATAGAATTATTGATTTTAAGAGAAAAAAGGATAATATGGAAGCCGAAGTTATCGGTATAGAATATGATCCAAACAGAAGTGCAAACATCGCACTTATTCAATACGAAGATGGAACTAAAAATTACATTTTAGCACCACTTGGATTAAAAGATGGAGACAAAGTAGTATCTGGAGAAAATGTTGATATTAAGGTTGGAAATGCAATGCCTATATCAAACATACCAGTTGGTACATTAATTCATAATATTGAATTAAATCCAGGACAAGGTGGAAAGATGGTAAGAAGTGCTGGACAAGAAGCACAACTTATGGCAAAAGAAGGTGCAAATGCTCATATTAGACTTCCATCTGGAGAAATGAGATTGGTTTCTGCAAAATGTAGAGCTACTATCGGAACAATTGGTAATACAGATCATGAAAACATTAAGATTGGTAAAGCTGGAAGAAAGAGACATATGGGTGTAAGACCTACTGTTAGAGGATCTGCTATGAACCCTAATGATCACCCACATGGAGGTGGTGAAGGTAAAGCTCCAGTTGGACATAGTGGACCACTTACACCTTGGGGTAAACCAGCACTTGGATATAAGACAAGAGATTTGAAGAAAAAATCAAATAAATTTATAGTTAAGAGAAGAAAATAATAGGAAAGGAGAATTTTAATGTCAAGATCAAGCAAGAAAGTACCTTATGTAGCTCCAGAACTTATGAAAAGAATAGAAGCTATGAATGAAACAGGTAAAAAGGAAGTATTAAAAACATGGTCAAGGGCATCTACTATATATCCTCAGATGGTTGGTCATACAATAGCTGTTCATGATGGAAGAAAACATGTTCCTATATATATTTCAGAGGAAATGATTGGTCATAAACTTGGAGAATTTGCTCCAACAAGGACTTTTAAAGGACACAGTGGAGATAAAACTACTAAATAGATATAAATTCTAAAATTTAAAGGAGGAAAAACAAGTGGAAGAAGAAAAAACACAAGTTATAGAAGCAAGAGCCACTTTAAGATATGCAAGAATTTCTGCTAGAAAAGTTAAGATTGTTGCAGATCTTATAAGAGGAAAAGATGTAAATGAAGCTGTAAGCATTGTTAAATTTGCACCAAAAGCTTCAAGCGAGATCCTTGAAAAATTGCTTAATTCTGCTATAGCAAATGCTGAAAACAATCATTTTATGAATAGAAGTAATTTATATGTAGCTGAAATATATGCTAATCAAGGACCAACACTTAAAAGAATAAGAGCTGCAGCCAAAGGTTCAGCAGTTAGAATAAGAAAAAGAACAAGTCATATCACAATAGTGTTAAGAGAAAGAAATTAAGGAAAGGAGGATATTTACGATGGGACAAAAAGTACATCCAAATGGAATTAGACTAGGAGTTATAAGAGATTGGGAATCAAAATGGTATGCAGAAGATAAAAATTTTGCAGAATATCTAGTAGAAGACCATAAAATTCGTGAATATGTAAAAAAGAAATTATTTGTTAGTGGAATTTCTAAGATAGAAATAGAAAGAACAGCAAAACTTGTTAAGATAAATGTGTACACTGCTAAACCAGGATTAGTTATTGGTAAAGGTGGAAATTTATCAAATGAACTTAGAGAAGAAATTAAGAAAATGATAGATAAAGAAGTAAATTTAAATATCATTGAAGTAAAAAATATTGATACGAATGCTCAATTAGTTGCAGAAGGAATAGCAAATCAACTAGAAAGAAGAATATCTTTCAGAAGAGCTATGAAACAAGCAATGCAAAAAGCTATGAAAGCTGGAGCACAAGGTATCAAGACATCAGTTTCAGGAAGACTTGGTGGAGCTGATATGGCAAGAACAGAATTTTATAAAGAAGGTACTATACCACTTCAAACATTAAGAGCTGATATAGATTATGGATTCTATGAGGCAGACACAACTTATGGTAAAATTGGTGTAAAGGTATGGATTTATAAGGGCGAAGTTCTTCCATCTAAAAAAGAAGCAAAAGGAGGTAACGACTAATGCCATTAATGCCAAAAAGAACAAAATTTAGAAAACAACAAAAAGGTAGAAATAGAGGAAAAGCAACAAGAGGTAATGTAGTAAATGAAGGAGAATTTGGACTTCAAGCTACAACAGCTGGATGGATAAAATCAAATCAAATAGAAGCTGCCAGAGTTGCTATGACACGTTTTGTAAAAAGAGGTGGTAAGATTTGGATTAAAGTATTTCCAGATAAACCAGTTACAAAGAAACCAGCAGAAACTCGTATGGGTAAAGGAAAAGGAGCACCTGAATATTGGGTTGCAGTTGTAAAACCAGGAAGAATTCTTTTTGAAATAGAAGGAGTATCTGAAGAAGCTGCAAGAGAAGCAATGAGACTTGCTGCACAAAAATTACCTGTTCAAGCAAAGTTTGTAAAAAGAGAAAATGAAGTAGGTGGTGATGAGTAAGATGAAGAAAGTAAAATTAGAAGAAAAATCTTCACCTGAGCTAGAAAAAGAGCTAAGTGAATTAAAATCTGAATTGTTTAAATTAAGATTTAGCCTAGCTACAAATGGACTAGATAATCCTATGAGAGTTAGAGAAGTTAGAAAAGAGATAGCTAGAGTTAAAACAATTTTAAGACAAAGAGAATTAAAAGAGATAAATAATTAAATTATTTAAGAAAGGAGATATCCTAAATGGCTGAAAGAAATTTACGTAAAACAATGATTGGTACAGTTGTATCTGATAAAATGGATAAGACAATTGTAGTAGCTGTAGAAGATTCATATGCACATCCAATTTATAAGAAAACTGTAAAAAGAACATATAAATTAAAAGCTCACGATGAAGAAAATACATGTAAAACTGGAGATAAGGTTGAAGTTATGGAAACAAGACCATTATCAAAAGATAAAAGATATAGAGTTGTCAGAATCGTAGAGAAAGCTATTGTAAAATAGTAATAATAAAAAAAGGAGGAAACATTATGGTACAGCAACAAACAAGATTAAAAGTAGCCGACAACACTGGTGCCAAAGAGATTATGGTAATCAGATGTATGGGTGGATCACATAGAAAATTTGCCAATATTGGTGATATAGTAGTTGCTTCAGTTAAATCAGCAGCACCAGGTGGCGTAGTAAAAAAAGGTGAAGTTGTAAAAGCTGTAGTTGTAAGAACTAAAAAGGGTGTAAAAAGAGCAGATGGTTCTTATTTAAAATTTGATGAAAATGCAGCTGTTATTATACGTGAAGATAAGACTCCTAGAGGAACACGTATATTTGGCCCAGTAGCAAGAGAGTTAAGAGAAGGAGATTATATGAAAATTATCTCACTTGCTCCAGAAGTTCTTTAAGCTGTAGTTTTAAATATCTAGTAGATATTTAAAACGTACAGATTAAAGATGCATGGATTGATGAAAATTAAAAATTAAGAATAAGAGGTGAAAAATATGAAGCTAAAAAAGGGTGACAATGTTCA
>CAYYBL010000024.1:7131-18680 GCA_964470175.1 uncultured Lachnospiraceae bacterium
AAAATTAAGAATAAGAGGTGAAAAATATGAAGCTAAAAAAGGGTGACAATGTTCAAGTTTTATCTGGAAATGATAAAGGAAAATCTGGAGAAATACTTGAAGTTCTTCCTAAAGAAGATAAAGTTGTTGTCAAAAGTGTTAATATTAGAAAAAAACACATTAAACCTAGAAAACAAGGTGATCAAGGTGGCATTATTCCTTCAGAATGTGCAATACCAAGTTCAAACGTAAATATAATTTGTCCAAAGTGTAAAAAAGTTACAAAAATTGGTTACACAATGGAAAAAGATAAAAAAGTTCGTATTTGTAAAAAATGTGGAGCAAAGATTGATTAGAGAAAGGAGGAATTTTAGTAATGGAAAAACTTAAAGAAATATATCAAAAAGAAGTTATTCCAGCAATGACAAAGAAGTTTAATTATACTTCAGTAATGCAAGTTCCTAAATTAGATAAAATTGTTATAAATATAGGATTAGGAGATATTAGAGATAATCCAAAAGCTTTAGATAATGCAATGAATGATTTGACTGAAATTACTGGTCAAAGACCTGTTGTAACAAAGGCAAAAAAATCAATAGCAGCTTTCAAATTAAGAGAAGGTGTAAAAATTGGATGTAAGGTAACATTAAGAGCTGGAAGAATGTATGATTTTGCATATAAGCTATTTAATATTGCACTTCCAAGAGTTAGAGATTTTAGAGGAGTTTCTACAAAATCATTTGATGGAAGAGGAAATTACTCAATGGGAGTTAAAGAACAACTTATTTTCCCTGAAATTGATTATGATAAAGTTGATAAATTAAGAGGTATGGACATTATATTTGTAACTACAGCAAAGACTGATGAAGAAGCTAAGGAACTTCTTACACTACTTGGAATGCCTTTTAAAGCATAAGGTTTTTTAGGAAAGGAGAAAAGAATGGCTAAAAAATCATTAAAAGTAAAATGTGCTAAACCACAAAAATTTAAAACAAGAGAATATAATAGATGTAAAATTTGTGGAAGACCACATGCATATATAAGAAAATTTGGAATATGCCGTGTATGTTTCAGAGAATTAGCTCACAAAGGTGAAATTCCTGGAATTACAAAATCAAGTTGGTAAAAAGGAGGTATAAAATAAATGAATACAACAGATCCAATAGCAGATATGCTTACAAGAATCAGAAATGCAAATAATCAAAAGTTTAAAACTGTTGATGTTCCTGCATCTAAGATGAAGAAAGCTATTGCTGAAACATTGGTTGAAGAAGGATATATAAAATCTTATGAAGAAATAGAAAGTGATGCACAAGGTATCATTAGAATTTCTTTAAAATATGATGAAAAAGGTAATAAAGTTATAGATGGTCTTAGAAGAATCAGTAAACCAGGTTTGAGAATCTATGCATCTAAAGATGAATTACCAAAAGTATTAAATGGATTAGGTATTGCTTTGATTTCTACATCAAAGGGAGTTATGACAGATAAAAAAGCAAGAGAATTAGGTATAGGCGGAGAAGTACTTGCATATGTATGGTAATTGCAAGATTGCAGATCAGTCTATGGCGAAAATATTTTATAAAAATAATAATTAACCAAAAAGAAGGAGGATATTTAAAATGTCTAGAATAGGAAACAAGCCTATTACAGTACCTGCAGGCGTTGATGTAAAAATCGAAGGGAACAAAGTTACTGTAAAAGGTCCTAAAGGAACTTTAGAGAAAGAATTTAATAAAATTATGACAATAGAACTAGATGGTAATGTTCTTACAGTTAAAAGACCAAATGATGAACCATTAAGTAAGAGTATACATGGTCTTACAAGAACACTATTAAACAACATGATAGTTGGCACAACAGATGGATTTGAAAGAAAATTAGAAGTAAATGGTGTAGGATATAGAGCAAGTAAAAAAGGAAATAATTTACTTTTAAATCTAGGTTATTCACATCCAGTTGAGATGGTAGCTCCTGAAGGAATAACATTTGATGTTCCAAATCCAAATTCTATTATAGTAAAAGGTGTGGACAAAGAACTTGTTGGACAAACAGCAGCTGTTGTTAGAACTAAGAGACCACCAGAAGTATATAGAGGAAAAGGAATCAAATACGAAGAAGAAGTTATTAGACGTAAAGAAGGAAAAGCTGGTAAGAAATAAAATATTGCTCATAATTAAAATTTTATTTAAAGAGATAGGTTATACTAGAGCAACTTTAGGGGGTATATTTAATCCCTTAAAGAAATAGAGGGATTAAATATACCCCTATAAAGAAACCTAGAAAGGAGTAAAAATGATAACAAAAGTAGATAGAAAAGCAGAAAAAAATAGACGTCATGCGAGAGTTCGTACTAAAATAAGCGGAACAACTGAATGTCCAAGACTTGCAGTTGCAAAAACAAATAAAAATATCATTGCTCAAATTATTGATGATACTAAGGGCGAAACTCTTGTATATGTTTCAACATTAGATAAAGGCGTAAAAGCAAAAGGAGCAAATGTTGAAGCAGCAAAAGAAGTTGGAAAAGCTATTGCAAAAAAAGCATTAGATAAGAAAATAAAGAACGTAGTATTTGACAGAGGCGGATATATATATCATGGAGCTGTGAAAGAACTTGCAGAAGCAGCACGTGAAGCAGGATTAAATTTTTAATTTTAGAAGGAGGAAATAAATTCTAATGGAAGAAAAATCAGTAGAATTAAAAGAAACTGTAGTCGATATCGCAAGAGTTGCTAAAGTCGTAAAAGGTGGAAGAAACTTTAGATTTAGTGCTGTAGTTGTTGTTGGTGACGAGCAAGGTCATATTGGACTTGGAAATGGTAAAGCTGCTGAAGTACCAGATGCAATAAAAAAAGCTATAGAAGAAGCAAAGAAAAATTTAGTAGAGGTTCCAATCGTTGGAACAACTATACCTCATGAATATGTTGGTACTTTTGGAAGTGCAAAAGTTATGCTTAAGCCAGCAGATGAAGGTTCTGGAGTTATTGCTGGTGGAAGCGTAAGACCAGTACTTGAACTTGCAGGATATAAAGATATCAAAACAAAAGTTATTGGTACAAACAATCCAAGAAACGTTGTTTATGCTACATTAGATGCATTAAAAAATATGCAAACTGTAGAAGAAGTAGCTAAAAAAAGAGGAAAAAAAGTTAGCGAAATTTTATAAATAGATATTTTCAAATTCATTTGAAAATGGTATATTTAATGTTATAATAATTTTGGAATTAATAGATCAAATTAAGGAGGTGCAAAAAGACCAATGGAATTAGGAAACTTAAAGCCAGCAGTAAGAAAAGAAACTAAAAAAAGAGTCGGCCGTGGTACAGGATCTGGTTTAGGTAAGACATCTGGAAGAGGACAAAAAGGACAAAAGTCTAGATCAGGTGGTGGAGTAAGAAGAGGTTTTGAAGGTGGACAAACACCATTATATAGAAGATTACCTAAAAGAGGATTTACAAATGTTCATGCTAAGAATTATACAGAAGTAACTCTTACAATGCTTAATAAGGCAACTACAAGTGAGGTTACAGCTGAGAGTTTATTAGCAGACAGAATAATAGGAAAAATAAACGACGGTATCGTTGTTTTAGCTACTGGAAAGCTAGATAAAAAGTTGACAGTTAAGGCTAAGAGATTTACTAAAGTTGCTGCAGAAAAAATTGAAGCTGCAGGTGGAAAGATTGAGGTGATTTAATTGTTTAATACTATTAAAAATGCTTGGAGAACTCCAGAAGTTAGGAAAAGAATACTATATACGCTTCTACTTATAGTAATATTTAGATTTGGATGTTTTATTACTGTTCCTGGTGTTGATACATTTGCATTACGTGAACAAATGAATTCAGCTACTGGAAGTTTAACAGGTCTTATTAATACAATATCTGGTGGTGCGTTTTCAAATTTATCAATATTTGCAATGACCATTACACCATATATTACATCATCAATTGTAGTTCAACTATTAGGAATGATTATACCTTCATTGGAAAAAATGATGAAGGAAGGTGGAGAGCAGGGAAGACAAAAAGTTAACAAGCTTACAAAGGCTATTACACTTATTTTAGCCACAATTGAAGGACTTGGAATTTATATTTCATATAGTAGAGGAACATCTTCTATATTTATAAATCCAGGATGGCTTACAGGTGCTATCGTAGTACTATCATTGATCACAGGTACATCAATTCTTATGTGGTTAGGTGATCAAATTACAAATAAAGGTATTGGAAATGGTATATCACTTCTTATCTTTGCAGGTATAGTATCAAGACTTCCTAGAGTTATCACAACACTATGGAATTTGATAGTTGTAAGTGGAAAAGTTAGTACCGTAGGTATCGTAACTTCACTTGCAATTATAATAGGAGCAATATTACTTGTTGCAGGTGTTGTTTTTGTACAAGAGTCTGAAAGAAGAGTTCCTGTACAATATGCAAAGAAAGTAGTAGGAAGAAAGATGTATGGAGGACAAAGTACACATATTCCACTTAAGCCAGCAATGGCCGGAGTTATGCCAGTTATCTTTGCTTCATCATTTATGACATTTCCAGCAATGATGATACAGATATTTGCATCAGATAAAGTTGGAGGATCAGGGTTTTTAGCAGGATTGTACAAATTTTCAATAGCAACTTCAACTTCACAAGGTATTGGATGGGGATACAGTTTAGCAAATGCAATAGTGTATTTCTTATTGATAGTAGGATTTACATTCTTCTATACATTTGCTACATTTGATACTAATGAAGTTGCAACAAATATAAAACAAAATGGAGGTTTTGTTCCAGGTATTAGAGCTGGAAAACCAACAGCAGATTATTTAAGAAATATTCTTATAAAGATTACTTGGTTTGGAGCTGCATTTTTAAGTTTAATAGCTATATTACCAATGCTTATGAGATTTTCAAATATAGATGTTTCATTTGGAGGTACATCAATACTTATCGTAGTTGGTGTTGCTCTAGAAACAGTACAACAATTAGAATCACAATTAGTAATGAGACACTATAAAGGATTTTTAGAGAAATAAAAAAAGAATAATGCATAAGGTGATTATATATATTATAATCACCTTTCGTGTTTTTAAATTGTATTAATGAATGGGAGAGATAAATAATGATTATTATTATACTAGGTGCTCCTGCATCAGGAAAAGGTAGCGTTGCTGAAATCCTTTCAAAAGAATTAGATATACCAAGTATGTCTAGTGGAGATATATTTAGAAAATATATTTCTGAAGGAGGAGAGATAGGAAAGCTTGCCGATTCATACATATCTAAAGGTAATCTTGTACCTGATGATGTTACAATGAAAATTATCACATCAAGACTTATGGAAGATGACTTAAAAAATGGGGTCATTTTAGATGGATTTCCAAGGACTATTTATCAAGCAGAAGAACTAGATAAATTTTTGCATGCGAATGGTAAAAAAGTTAATATTGTTGTATGTTTAAAATCAAATGTCGATGAAGTACTTACAAGAATACTAAATAGAAGAATATGTCCAAAATGTGATGCCATATATAACACTGTTCTTACACCACCAAAGGTAGATGGAATATGTGATAAATGTGGAAGTACCCTAATACAAAGAGATGATGATACCATTTTAAAAGCAAGAAATAGACTTAAAGTATATCACAAACAAACAAAGCCAATTACCAAATATTATAAGGAAAAAGGAATACTTGTATATAAGCTTTTAAGTGAAAGAGCGGGTAGAATGAAGGATATAGTCGCAAAAGAAATTATCGAACATTTAAATGAATTAGAAAAGAAGGATTAAAATGATTACAATAAAATCAAATAGAGAAATTGAGCTTATGAAGGAAGTTGGAAAGCTTACAGGTGAGACATACAAATATATAGAAAGCATTATAAAGCCAGGAATGTCTACATATGAATTAGATCACTTAGTTGAGATATTTATAAGAACACATGGAGGTATACCAGCGGAAAAAGGTTATCCAAGTGGTGTAAGAGGCGTTCCAAATTTTCCAGGCTCTATATGTTCATCGTTAAATGATGTAGTAATTCATGGAATACCATCTAAAAATGAGATAATCAAAGATGGAGATGTTGTATCTGTTGACCTAGTTGTAGAAAAAAATGGCTATAATGGAGATGCTGCAAGGACATATCTTATAGGAAATGTTTCTGATGAAGCAAAAAAATTGGTAGATGCGACAAAGCAGGCATTTTTTGAGGCACTTAAATTTGCAAGGCCTGGCTACAGAGTGGGAGATATATCTCATGCTGTAGAATCATATGTAAAACAATTTGGATTTTCTGTAATTAAGGAATTTCAAGGACATGGTATAGGAAAAGAAATGCATGAAGATCCAGGAATACCAAATTACGGGAAAGCAGGCCGTGGTCCAAAACTTGAAAAAGGAATGACTATATGCATTGAACCAATGGTTGTAGCAGGAAATCCAGATATTTGGGAACTAGAAGATGGATGGACTATTGCAACTCAAGATGGAAGTTTATCAGCTCACTACGAAAATACAATTTTAATTACAGAAAATGAACCTAAAATATTGACATTAGAATAAATCTATAGTATAATGTTTTAGATTATTGCTTAAAGTGTTGCTTTACGCAATAAAATACGAAGATAATGCCTTTATAAGGCTTACTTTGCGTTTTCAGGTAAGGAGGATCCAAAGTGTCAAAGGAAGATACAATTGAGGTAGAAGGTACTGTTATCGAGACATTACCAAATACCACATTTAAGGTTGAATTAGAAAATGGACATCAAGTTTTAGCACATATCTCTGGTAAGCTTAGAATGAATTATATCAAGATTTTACCAGGTGATAAAGTTAAGCTTGAATTATCACCATATGATTTGACAAAGGGAAGAATTACTTGGAGAGCCAAATAATGGCAAAGTAAATCTAAATTATTATTAATTGGGAGGAAAAAAATGAAAGTAAGACCATCAGTTAAAAAGATATGCGAAAAGTGTAAAATCATCAAGAGAAAAGGCGTTGTCAGAGTTATATGCGAAAACCCTAAGCATAAACAAAGACAAGGATAATTTTATCCAAATTTTTTAAATATTTACATGTTACGAAGCGGCTGTCTTTTTAAGATATTTGTAATATGTTTATATACATGTTTTAGATAGTTAGATTACTATTTTAATTATATCTTGTACTATATATTAAAATACATTTCAGGTTTAATTATTTTTAAACATTCAAGTTAGATGAAAATTTTATGGAGGTGCAAAAATTTATGGCTCGTATAGCAGGAATTGATTTGCCTAAAGAAAAAAGAGTAGAAGTTGGGTTAACTTATATCTACGGTATAGGTTTACCTAGTTCGCAAAAAATTCTAAAGGAAGCTGGAGTTGATCCAGATACTAGAGTTAAAGATTTAACAGATGAGCAAGTAGCAGATATTAGAAATGCTATGTCTAGCTACAAAATTGAAGGTGACTTAAGAAGAGAAGTTGCTCTTAATATTAAAAGGCTTACAGAAATCGGTTGTTACAGGGGACTAAGACATAGAAAAGGTTTACCTGTAAGAGGACAAAGAACAAAAACTAATGCTCGTACAAGAAAAGGCCCTAGAAAATTAGTAAGCAAGACAAAGAAAGGTGTTTAAAAAAATTAGAGGAGGTAAAGTCTAAAAATGGCAAAGACTAATAATACAAAGAAAACAGGTATTAGAAGAAGAGAAAGAAAAAATATAGATAAAGGTACTGCTCATATACATTCTAGTTTTAATAACACTATTGTTTCAATCACTGACGTTCAAGGAAATACTATTTCTTGGGCAAGTGCTGGTGAACTTGGATTTAAAGGTTCAAGAAAAAGTACTCCATTTGCAGCAGGACAAGCAGCAGAAACTGCAGCTAAAGCAGCAATGGAACATGGAATGAAAACAGTAGATGTATTAGTAAAAGGACCAGGAGCAGGTCGTGAGGCTGCAATCAGATCACTTCAAACAGCAGGTCTTGAGGTTATATCTATTAGAGATGTTACTCCAATACCACACAATGGTTGTAGACCACCAAAAAGAAGAAGAGTATAAGATAAAAAATAGGAAAGAAAGAGGTGTAAATATTACATGGCAAGATATAAAGATGAACAATGTCGTATTTGTCGTAGAGAAGGACAAAAATTGTTCCTAAAAGGAAATAGATGTTATTCAGATAAATGTAGTGTAACTAGAAGAAATTATGCTCCTGGAGAGCATGGACAAAAAAGAACAAAACTTTCTGAATACGGTACACAGTTAAGAGAAAAACAAAAAACTAGATCATTTTATGGAGTTGGTGAAAAACAATTCAGAAAATATTTTGAATTGGCATCAAAGAAAAAGGGAATTACAGGTATCGTTTTACTACAAACATTAGAAAGTAGATTAGATAATGTAGTTTACAGATTAGGATTTGGTGCTTCAAGACCACAAGCAAGACAACTTGTTACTCATGGAAATATTGCCGTAAATGGTAAAAAAGTTGATGTTGCTTCATACTTAGTAAAACCAGGAGATGTTGTTTCTATTAGAGAAAATAGAAAAGACAATCCAGTTATAAAACAAAATATTGAAAATGGTAGTGCAAGACCAGTACCAGAATGGTTAGAATTTGATAACAAGACTTTAGTTGGTAAAGTTGTAAGAAAAGTAAATAGAGAAGAAATCGATTTACCAGTTGAAGAGCATTTAATTGTCGAGTTATATTCTAAATAATAATTAATTTACTTATTGTTGCATGTACTAAAGAATATATAATTTTAAAGGGTTTTATTGAGAACCATAGGAGGGTAATAAATGATTGAATTTGAAAAACCAAACATCGAATGTGTAGAGGCAGACGATAAGAGGAATTATGCAAAATTCATATGTGAACCATTGGAACGTGGATATGGAATGACACTAGGAAATTCTTTAAGAAGAATTTTATTGTCATCATTACCAGGAGCCGCAATAACAAGTGTAAAAATTAACGGCATAGTACATGAGTTTTCTACAATTCCAGGGATTGTAGAGGATGTTCCTGAATTAATTGTTAATTTGAAAAGTGTTAGATTAAAAACTTTTGATAATGAAGAAAAGACTATAAAGATAGATCATAAAGGTGCTGGAGATATTACTGCAGCCGATATTACTACTGATGGAGATGTAGAAATACTAAATCCATGGCTACACATAGCTACTGCATCTGACAATTGTGATTTACATATGGTTATGACAGTAGATAAAGGTAGAGGATACAATGTAGCAGAGAAAAATAAAAAAGATAATAGTCCTATAGATGTTCTTCCTATTGATTCAATCTTTACACCAGTAAAGAAGGTAAACTACTCAGTTGAAAATACTAGAGTAGGTCAAATGGTTGACTTTGATAAATTAACTATAGAAGTATGGACAGATGGTAGTTTAAAACCATTTGAAGCATTGAGCTTAGCTGCTAAAGTAATGACAGGTCATTTAGAATTATTTATTGACTTATCAGAAACAGCAAAGAATACTCAAGTTATGGTTGAAAAAGAAGAGTCAAAGAAAGAAAAAGTTTTAGAAATGCCTATAGAAGAACTAGAATTATCTGTTAGATCATACAATTGTCTAAAGAGAGCTGGCATTAGTACAGTAGAAGATTTAACTAATAAGACTCAAGATGAAATGATGAAGGTAAGAAATCTAGGAAAGAAATCTTTAGATGAAGTTACAAATAAACTAGTTGCATTGGGTTTAAACTTTACATCAGTAGATGAATAAATTATTTATAAAAATTTTTTAGGAAGGTGGAAAATAAAGTGGCAGGAACAAGAAAACTTGGAAAACCAACTGATCAAAGATTAGCTATGCTTAAGTCACAAACTACAGATTTACTATTAAATGGTAAAATTGTTACTACAGAAGCAAGAGCAAAAGAAGTAAAAGCTATTGCTGATAGTATAATAAGTTTAGCAGTTAAAGAATATAAAAATTATGAAGAAGTTAAAGTGAAAGTTAGCAAAGCAAAGTTAGATTCTAATGGAAGAAAAGTTACTGAAAAAGTAACAAGCAAGAATGGAAAAGAATATCTTAGAGTCGTAAGAGAAGAAAAAGAAGAAAAAAGACAAAAAGATATGCCTTCAAGATTAAATGCTAGAAAAAAAATAATGAAACAAGTAAATAAAGTTGAAGGTGTAGATCTTATGGATAAATTGTTTAATGAAATTGCACCAGATTATAAAGATAGAGTAGGTGGATATACTAGAATATTAAAAATGGAATCAAGACGTGGAGACAACGGAAAACAAGCTATTCTAATGTTGGTATAATAAAAATGAAAGTACTTCGTACTTCCATATTAAACAAAAAAGCTATATGGATATTGTAAAATATCTATATAGCTTTTTTAAATTTCTCTTGAGTCATCACGTTTTTTACGCCTTGTAGGAGGAGATACTTTTCTTATGGTAAATACTTTTATTGGTGTTTGTGGTCTTTCATATTTTGAAAAAACCTCACCTTTTGTATCTGAATATACATAAATAATACCATCTGATGCACCTAGTTCATCTAAACGCGCGATAGGACTTTGATTTCTAGATAAATTAATGCCAATGTTATCTGATGAAGTACAAAGAGAATCTTGACTTGCCACAGCCATGTATTCTCCTCCTTCATAAACTATTTCTAGGCGTCGCGCAAGAATACCATCTCTTTCTTCTCTTGTGAATAAATCTCTAAACATTTTAAATGGTAGACCAAAACGCTCTTCAAATGGGTGTCCATAAAATTTTGTGTAGCTTTCTCCAAAATTTTTTAGCCTTAATTCATTTGGTCTTTTTCTAGATTGCCTATATTGTTCTCCGTCTATTTTTTTCTGGATTGTATTGGTTTTCCTCTCTTTCTCCAGGTTTATCAAAGTCTATATAAAATGGTACTAAAAGTCTATGATAATCATCTTTTTCATGGGGTTTATAAGATTCTGAATGAGAAGCTTTACCTTTTTCCGCATGCAAATCGGATTCATATGTTCTAAATTGATATTCCATAGCATAGTTTTGGGTTGCAGGAGGTATAATACCACTTGGTACATCTAGGTGTTCCATTTCGTACGCATAGTCTGGAATTACGCAAACATGAATAGCTTGATATAGCATATATTTTGGATAAGCAAAATAATCTTTGACTTTTCTGTCAATATGCTCCATAAATTTTGGCCTTGAGCTAGGTATAAATAACCTCATTGATTTTAATTCGTCTAAAACATCAGGTGAAAATCCTTCTCTTTCGGGTCTTTCTTTTATTCTTTGAAGTTTTGTTCGATCATATCTTGTGTTTACATCTAAAAATCTATAATCACCTGCAGTTAGTTCTTCATCATCAGGGTTATTTATTCCACGATATTTCATTAAATCATAAAACACATCATAGAAAAATTGGCTTTCTGCTTCTTTTTCTTCTATAGGATTAGCTAAATTAAATTTGGGAGGTGTGATAATAAATCTTATTCCAATTACATCTCTCATACTTTCATTGAAATATTTTAAATCACGTCCTTCACTTAAGTATTCATTAATTTTTTGAATTACTTTTTCCATATATTTGATA